>CACKFK010000006.1 GCA_902599445.1 uncultured Alphaproteobacteria bacterium | reverse complement strand
CTCAAGAAGGATATGACATAGTAATACATTTTTCGGAGTCCAAAAATGAAGCCCAAAAATTAGAGAAGCAATTAAGGGTTTTTGGAGTAGAGGCTATTTGTGTGAAGGCAAATCTTCTCCTAGACCAAGAAATTGAGGTCTTAATTGATCAAGCATGCCAAAAAATAGGCAAAGAGCTGACGTTATTAATTAATAACGCATCTATTTTTGAAGAAGACAATATTAAAACCATAACAATGGATAGTTGGGACAGGCATATATATACAAATCTAAAAGCCCCAGTATTCTTGTCAAAAGCATTTGCTGCACAAGTTCGAAATTGTGAAACTGATAATAATGGAGAATTGCTTTCAAGTGCCAACATTATCAATATAATTGATCAAAAGGTATTAAATGCCAATCCTAGATTCTTAACCTATACTCTTGCAAAATTGGGACTCTGGAATTTTACTAGACTTTCAGCCCAAGCACTAGGACCTAGAATTCGGGTAAATGCTATAGCTCCAGGTCCAGTCTTAAAAGCTTACCATGAGACTGAAGAACATTATCAAAAAAAGAGAAAAGGGACATTACTTGGTCGAGGTTCTGATGTTAATGAAATTTGTAGAGCAATTATTTTTATTTTATCATCACCTGGGCTAACGGGACAAATGCTTTCTATAGATGGTGGACAACACCTTCAGTGGGAACCAATTGCTGAAAGAAACAGTTAACATGATTTAAAAAGAATAATAAAAACAGTATGTTAAAAAATTTGCATAATTTTTAGGCAACCTAAAGAAGCTATAGTAAATTAAAGGGATTCAATGCTTAAAACGATTTTTACCCCCAATGTTTTCCACAGAAATGGTGGAAACTTTTTCAGCTGATTGAGACATTATGACAAAATTTTTTATGAATTGATTTTACTGCACAATATCAATTTTGACCAAAAAAAAAGTTTTGGTATTACAACTTATTTACTAGGTAATTAGATGCAGAATGACTTAACTGGAACTCACTTAATAAAACGTTATCTAAACACTTTAACCAGTGGTCCGGGTGTATATCGAATGTTAGATTTAAACCACAAACCATTATATGTTGGTAAAGCCAAGAATTTGCGAAATCGAGTTTCTAGCTATTCTCAATACAAAGGCCATTCTCTTCGGATACAGCGAATGATCCACGCTACCTGTTCTATGATGTTTTTGTCTACCAAGAATGAAACCGAAGCCTTATTGCTAGAGCACAACCTCATCAAGCAACTAAAACCCAAATACAATATTTTATTACGAGATGATAAGTCTTTTCCATACATTTTCATTTCTACCGAACATGATTTTCCCCGAATTGAGAAATACAGAGGTAAAAAGAGTAAACCTGGACGTTACTACGGTCCATTTGCCAATGTTTTGGCCGTAAATCGTACCTTAGAAACCCTGCAAAAGGTATTTTTGCTGAGATCATGCACTGACAGAGAGGTAGCAGCAGGTAATAGGCTTTGCTTAAATTATCATTTGAAACGTTGCTCTGGCCCATGTGGGGGTAAAATTAATAAGGCAGAATATGCGAAATTAGTTGAAGATGCCAATGATTTTCTCACCGGGAAGTCAAAAATGATTCAGGAAAAGCTTGGTCGGCAAATGATGTTAGCTTCAAAGGCTATGAATTTTGAACTTGCTGCCTCATTGAGGGACCGGATACAAGCCATAACCAAAATCCATCCTTTGCAAGGGATAAATCCTGAGAAGGTAACTGAGGCAGATATTTTCGCTTTGAACCTTGAATCTGGTCAAGCATGCGTTCAAATTTACTTTATTAGAGCTAATCAGAATTGGGGGAATAAGGCTTATTATCCTAAAGTAGATATCGATATGTCCCATTCGGAGGTTCTTGAGGCATTCTTAGGCCAGTTCTATTTGAATAGGGAACCTGCAAGAATATTGATTTTATCTCATACGATTGCAAATAAAGAGCTGATGAAAAATCTATTGACTCAGAAACTAGGGCGCCGTGTTCAAATCTTTATTCCAGAAAAGGGTGAAAAAAGAGATTTAGTACTAGACGCACTACGAAATGCCAAAGAAAGTTTGGCACATAAGATGGCAGAAAGTGCAACACAGATCAAATTGCTGGAAGCTATGGTCAAAGCTTTTGGCTTAAAGGAATTTCCAAAAAGGATTGAAGTTTATGACAATTCACACATCCAAGGCACGCACCCAGTTGGGGCTATGATAGTTTCCGGGACAGAGGGATTTCTTAGGCCTGAATATCGTATATTTAACGTAAGATTGGATGAAATAGACAATAAAGATGACGTAGCAATGATGAAGCATGTTTTAGCTCGTAGGTTTAGATTTAACGAAAAAATAACAAAACAAAATCACCAAGATAACTATCCTGATCTAATATTGCTTGACGGAGGAAAGGGACAATTGTCGGCTGTTTCCAGTTTATTAGCCGACTTTGGCTTGGGGACTATACCTGTTGTTGCCATAGCTAAAGGGCCTAATAGAAATTCGGGAAAAGAGCGGATCTTTTTAAAGGACAAGTCAGGCTTGGAAATTGAACAAAACGACCCACTAAGATATTTTATTCAGAGATTGCGAGATGAAGCGCACAGATTCGTTATCGGGGCTCATAGAAAGAAGAGAAGTAGGGCTTTAAGCCGCACTAAATTGGATGATATAGATGGTTTAGGTAGTGTTAGAAAAAATAGCCTATTGATGAAATTTGGATCAACCAAAGAGGTTTCTAGAGCATCAATTGACGAATTAAGCACCGCACCGGGAATTTCAAAAAACCTGGCTAATAAGATACACGATTATTTTGCAGACGGTAATTGAAACTAAAAAGGTAGATTTCAAGTGTTAAATATTCCTAATTTTCTTACAATTATGCGGATAGTGGGATCTATATCTCTTCCCATCTTACTTTTATTTGATTCCAAGGATACTGGTTGTTTGATTGCGCTTATCATATTTGTTAGTTGCTCAATCACGGATTTCCTGGATGGTTATCTAGCCCGTAGCTTGAATCAGTCATCTGATTTAGGTAAAATGCTGGACCCAATTGCAGATAAATTGCTGGTAATATTGGTGTTGAGCTCTATCATCTTAATATTTGGGGAGAGATATAATTATCTTCTCGGTATTCCCAGTATTCTAATTATTACAAGAGAAATACTGGTCTCAGGCATTAGGGAGTATTTTGGTTCTACTGAAGAAAAGTTCTCCGTCATGAAGTCATCCAAATTAAAGACAGCTATGCAAATGATAGCAATAATTTTTCTCCTGGCTTCCCAGCTAACAAGTTTCGAAAACTTTTATTTTTTACCACTTGGCCTAATATGTTTGTGGTTGGCAGCAGGGTTTGCCTTATACACCGGTTTAGTCTATATTTGTCGTGCTATAATTTTACTTCATGAAGCAAGAAAATGAAAATTTTATACTTTGCCTGGTTAAGAGAAAAAGTAGGAGTTCCCTATGAAGAAAAGGATGTAAAAGCCGTTACTGTAAAGGATCTAATCCAAGAGTTGGTAGAAGTTGATGAAAAGTATGCTATTGCCTTCTCTGATCTAAAGAGTATCAGGGTAGCAGTAGATCAAAAGCTAGTGCAAGATTTTGCGACTTCAATAAAAAATGCTAAGGAAATAGCATTCTTTCCACCAATGACAGGTGGTTGAATTGTTATTAGAGAAAAAAAGTTGTGAACTTTCGGTTTCGGTTCAGGAGGTTGATTTTGATTTAACATCTGAAATCAATTCTATAAAGAAGGGCAACAAAAATTTCGGTGGATTGGCAAGCTTTTTGGGTCAAGTCAGATATTCTGAAGATAGTGACAAAGAATTAGTTTATTTAGAACTGGAACATTATCCTGTCATGACAGAGAGAGAAATAATTTCCATCTGTAACGATGCAAAGGGTAAGTGGAAATTACATGCTATAAGGGTTATTCACAGAGTTGGAAAGTTAGTACCAGGTGACAATATAGTGCTTGTCTTGGTAGCTTCATCCCATAGAAAGGAAGCTTTCAACGGGGCTGAATTTATTATGGATTTTCTCAAGAGCCGCGTACCAATCTGGAAAAAAGAACATTACAGGGATAATAGTTCTTGGGTCAAAAGTAAGAAATCTGATGAAGAGTTGCTACACCGATGGTGATACTCTTTGGCAGGTGTGGTTTCAGAGGAAGCAAGTAGTAAATAATGTAGTCGCTAAAATTAAACCGGCGTTTCGGTTTGATTGAAAAGTTTTCATGCATGAGTTTTCAGACTTTATGTCTAATTTGACAAGTTGAGTAAACAAATGTGCTAACAACAAACAAATTCCTATAGTGGACACTATTATTTTTGACATGTTTCCATTTACACTGCTCAGGAGAATCGCTATTCCTGCGAGAAACCAGAAAATTAGTAAGAACATACTCAACCAAATTTTTGTGCTTTTTCCAAAGAGCCGGGCAGTAGATTTTACCCCAGCTATGATATCGTCTTTAAGGTCTTGAAAGGCATATATAGTATCATAAAATAGTGTCCAAGAGATCCCAGCTGCATATAATATTAAGGCAGTCAAAGAGATTTCATTCTTGCTGGCAGAGTAACCAACTAATATTCCCCAATTGAAGGTCAATCCAAGAAAAAGTTGTGGCCACCAAGTAAATCTTTTTGATAGAGGATAAATGGCTACAAGAATAAGTGAAGAAATAGCTATTAGTATACTAATTTTGTTAAATGTTAGAAGGATCATAAAAGCACAAAGGGCTTGAATTACCATCCAAATAATAGCTTTAATAACGGTAATTTGCCCTGCAGGTATAGGCCTTGATCGTGTGCGCTCAACAAGTTTGTCAAAATCTTTATCTAATATGTCATTCCAAGTACATCCTGCTCCACGCATTAAAAATGCTCCAATAGTGCAGGCTATTAATAACCAACAATCAGACATAACCAAACCAAAGTTGTTTTTTTCATTGGCGGCCAGTAAGATGCCCCACCAACAGGGTATCAATAAAAGCCAAGTGCCGGCGGGTCTGTCTGCACGACTAAGGCGGAGATAAGGAACAGTCCAGCTTGGGAAAAACAAGTCAACCCAGTTTTGATCATCAGCATCTCTTACCTTATCAAATTGAGATTTTTTTTTCTTAGGTAATTTCAAGGAGTACTCCACAAATGTCAAAGAACAAGATCAGGCTTTATTGTGATATTAATTTAAGAGAACTTTTTGAAGCTGAAAAAGAGTATGTCTCAGCAAAAGAGCAATTTCATTATCTAATTGATGTGATGAGATGTAAAGTAGGCGATAAATTAAATTTACTCGATGGTAAGACGGGTGAATATGAATGCAAGATCGCCTTTATTTCAAGAAAAGAAATTAGGATAAGAATACTTTACTTTATAAAGTCGTTGGCCAGGCCAGCTGATCTTTGGTTATTATTTGCCCCGATAAAGAAAGGAAAAACTGAGTTGATTATAGAAAAATGCGTAGAACTTGGAGTGAAACGAATAATGCCAGTCCTGACAGATTTCACAAATGTTCCCAAGATTAATAGGCGTAGATTTAAGAGTATTATGATAAGTTCTGCACAACAATGTGGTTCAACCTGGTTGCCTGACTTGGAGGACTTGCAAGACTTAACACAAGTATTGAGCTCTTGGAATTCTAAAAGGTTGCTAATATTTTGTGATGAAAAATTGGAGGGGAATCACATCAATACGGTTTTACATAGTCTAGGATCCAGACCTATGGCTATCTTGATTGGCCCAGAAGGCGGGTTTTCAAGAACGGAGTCAGAGTTGTTGATTTCAAGCGAATTTGTTAGGAGGGTTTCCTTAGGCCCCCAAATCTTACGGGCTGAAACAGCAGTAATAGCTTCTGTAAGTATATGGCAAAGTATTTGTGGGTTCTGGCCAAAGACCTTATCATAGATTAGAAGAGAAATAAAAAGAGAAGTTCTGTATTATTTTAATTCCAGTGTTTTATTCTTTAAAAAAGTTTCTCACATGATAACCTGTAGCGATGCTTGATAAATTCTTATCCAAAACTATAGAAAACACTCAAGAATTAGTTCGGTATCTGGAAGAAGGCTGTAAGCCTACTGAAGCTTGGAAAATAGGTACAGAGCATGAGAAGTTTGGCTACCGTAGAGTAGATTTGGGGCCACTTCAGTATTCTGGGGCATGTTCCATAGAATCAATATTAAAAGGCTTGATTGAAACATTTGGCTGGCTGCCCATGCTAGAAGATGGTCAATTGATCGGATTATCCAAGGATGGGGCAAATATTAGTCTTGAACCTGGTGGTCAATTAGAGTTGTCTGGAGCTCTTTTGGATAATGTTCATCAGACATGTATGGAAGTTGCCAATCATTTGGCTGAAGTGAAAACTATAGCCGATAGGATCGGAGCTGGTTTTATTGGCTTAGGTGTGGCACCTGTTTGGAAGCATACTGATATGCCAATAATGCCAAAGGGCCGTTACAAACTTATGGCCCCATACATGGACAAGGTTGGCTCTCATGGAACACAGATGATGTTTAGAACGTGTACCGTACAAGTAAATTTGGACTATAGTTCTGAAGCTGACATGATAAAAAAATTAAGAGTTGGATTAGCTTTGCAACCTATAGCTACCGCTTTATTTGCAGCCTCACCTTTTTTTGAGGGTAAAAAAACTGGCTACAATAGTTATCGGTCTAGAATTTGGCAAGATACCGACATAGCTCGAACGGGAATGTTGCCCTTCGTTTTTGAAGAAGGTTTTGGTTTTGAGTCTTGGGTAGATTATGCCTTGGATGTCCCAATGTATTTTGTTTACAGAAATGGAAAATACCTAAATGCCTTGGGAAAATCATTTAGAGATTTTCTAAAGGGTGAGTTGTCAATCCTACCCAATGAAAAACCTTTAATGTCTGACTGGGAGGATCATCTAACCACTATATTTCCAGAAGTTCGACTCAAGAAATTTATAGAAATGCGGGGAGCAGATGCAGGACCTTGGGCTAAAATCTGTGCCCTTCCGGCATTTTGGGTAGGATTAATATATGATCAAATTTCATTAGATAAAGCTTGGGATTTATGCAAAGATTGGACTTCTGCTGAAAGGCAGCAATTATACCAAGATGTTGCCAAGTACGGTTTAAGAGCTTCTATAAGAAATAAGCAAGTCAAAGAAATAGCCCTGGATTTGTTAAATCTCTCATATAATGGACTTTTAAGGAGAGGAAAACCAAATGTGCATGGAACAAAAAAGGACGAAAGTGAATTTCTACTACCTCTTTTTGAAATTTTGGAAAAGGGAAGTTCTCTAGCTGATGAAATCCTAAACAAATATCTTACAAAATGGTCTGGAGATCTCAGGAATATTTATCCCGAATACTGTTACTAAAAGACTAAAAAAAGACATGCGAATCTATATCATTTTCCCGTATCTTAGAACTTGACTTAACCCTTTGACGTGAACCATACACTGTATTTATATCCATTCTGATTACTACGCACTGATTTTGCTGTTATAAGGACTTTAAATTAATTGCCCTTAATCCAGACGAGTGATGGGATTCCATATTTTAAAGCTGATTTGTTGAATTCTTCATTTTAAGAAATATTGCTGGGAAAGATGGAGAGAACTACACTACAGCTTTATTTTTGATTCTTTACCTGCAAATAAGTTTGCAATGTTTCCTGTGTGCCTTAACCAAATTAATAGTACCATTACAAGTATTAGCCACATGAAGGATAAGTCTTCCAAAATGACAACAATTATTACAGATAAAGCTGAAGATATTAAGGACGCTACCGATGAATACTTAGACCACCAGGCAACAATTAACCAGGAGATGCACACTAAAGTACAAAGGAAAAAATCTAGCACTAAAAGAATCCCTAAAAATGTTGCCACTCCTTTTCCGCCCTTGAAAAAAAGAAATACCGAAAAAAGGTGGCCACAAAACACTCCAAGAGCAGCAAAATGGGACGCCGTGATTCCAAGATACTGCTCAGTCACAATGACAGCAATAATACCTTTACTCATATCCAAGAGAAGGGTAGCTATTGCAGCCATCTTATTGCCGGTTCTAAGTACATTAGTTGCTCCAATGTTCCCAGAACCAATTTTTTTAAGGTTCCCTAAACCTAAGGTCTTAGTGATTAAGATCCCTGTAGGTATTGATCCAAGGAGGTATGTTGGAAAAAATATATAGGCAATCCAGATTAAACCTGCACTACTAGATGGAGATGATCCCCAAAATCGAAGGACATCAGGTATCATTTAGTCACCACAGTTATATACCTCATACCCATCAACAAGTGTTCTCATAACTTTGCCATAAAGTTTATGTCCGTCAAAAGGTGTGTTTTTTGCTTTGGATAATAAACTGAATCGGTCTACAACAAACGGGATATCTGGATCGAATATCACTAGATCAGCTGGACAACCTTCACTAAGATTTCCAGATTTAGACTTTACCAACTTTGAGGGGTTTAATGATATCTTTGCAAATAATTTTGGTAAATCCAGGTAACCTTCTTTCACAAGTTTCAAACCTGCAGGTAGTAGAGTCTGTAAACCGATTGCTCCAGTGGCTGCCAACTCATATGGTAGCCTTTTACTTTCTTCGTCTTGGGGAAGGTGAAAAGAACTGATAGTATCTATTGACTCATCGTTAATACCTTGTAGAAGCATTTGTTTGTCATGCCGTGATCTTAAAGGGGGATCAAGTTTAAAGAAAGTTCTATAATTCTCTATATCTAGTTCATCAAAAATAAGGTGATGTATCGACGTACCGGCAGTGACATTTTTCCTCTTAGATTTATGGCTTTTTATTGCCTCCAGGCTCATAGCACTTGTTATTTGAGAGGCATGGTAATGAACATCAGAAATTTTTGCTAAAGCCACATCTCTATCAAGGCAGATTTTTTCAGATTCTATAGCTTCTGCTGGCAATCCCATCCGTGTTGCAAAAGGTCCAGAAGTTGCAGATGACCCTCTTGATAGAAAGTAATCTTGGCAATGCCCAATGTAAGGTAAATCTAGACTAGCAGCATAAGATAAAGCTCTTAGTAATATCTTTGAATCTTGAATGCCTTGCAGACCATTTGTAAAAGCGACTGCACCTCTATCCCGCAAGAAACCTAATTCAGATAGCTCTTTGCCGTCACAGTTCTTTGTGATTGCCGCTGTTGGTAGAATTTTTACCTTACTAGACTCCTTGGATCTGTTTATGAAAAAATCTAATAGTTCCGGGTTATCTATCACTGGTAGAGTGTTCGGGAAAGTAATCATCGATGTAATTCCTCCGGATGCTGCTGCCAAGCTTGCCGATCGAAAGCTTTCTTTATGTCTTTCCCCTGGTTCACAGATGTGAACACCTAAGTCAACCACCCCTGGAGCTAAGCAGGCCTTCTGGCAATCAATTACAGCGCCCTTTGTGAGGCCATTTATTCTTGAAATAGTTCCTCCCTCTATTGTTAAAGATCCAAATGTGTCAGTTAATGAAACAGGATCGATTAGACGTGCGTTGATAAAGGTTACTGCTCTTGTCATTTTTTTCTCAATGGGTGGTTCTCAGTAAGAAGATCCAATACTGCCATACGTATTGCTAAACCAACTTCTACCTGTTTTGTAATGACCGATCTATTTATATCATCTGCTAAGTCACCGTCTATTTCAATTCCACGGTTCATTGGTCCGGGATGCATTATTATGGCGTTAGGCTTTGCATATTTCAGTTTTTTCTCATCTAACCCGTACTGGTGAAAATACTCCCTTTCAGAGGAAAAAAAGCTACCGTTCATTCGTTCTTTCTGTAATCGAAGAACCATTACTACATCGACACCCTGCAATCCATCGAACATATTGTTGGTGACTTCGACCCCCATGGTTTCAACCCCTTTGGGTATCAAATTTTTGGGTCCAATTACCGTAATCTGATTTCCTAATGTCTTGAGGCAAAAAATATTAGACCTAGCTACTCTGCTATGAGCAATGTCTCCGCAAATGGCAATTTTAAGCCCAGTTATTGTTCCCAATCTTTTTCGTATTGTTTGTGCATCTAGCAAAGCTTGAGTCGGGTGCTCATGGTAGCCATCGCCAGCATTTATTACTGAACATTTAACCTTTTCTGATATTAATTGTACAGCTCCAGAGTTTGGATGTCTGATAATTAAAATGTCAGGAAACATAGAGTTCAATGTTGAAGCTAGGTCAAGTAGTGTTTCTCCTTTGGATTGAGAACTGTTTTTGAGCGGAAAATTCACAATGTTAGTACCAAGTCTGGTTCCTGCAATCTCAAAACTGACTTGCGTTCGGGTAGAATTTTCAAAGAATAGATTTATTTGAGTAATGCCAGTCAAAATTTTTGTATTATTTACATGATTATTATTATCATCTGAGTACCGTTCTGCTAAATCAATGATTGACAAAATCTCTTCTTTAGATAAGTCTGATGTCCCCAATAGATCTTTTCTATTTAGCAATTGGTATTATCCCTTTTGACCTGACAATATAATAGATCTATGATGTTCGCAATGAGCTTGACTATGATTTATCCTTTTGGTTCCTGGTGTTGATAGGTAACATTAAAGAATGAGTTTATCTTGGAAAATATTCAAAAGGCTTTAATAGGTGTGCTTATAGACTATGCTGAGGCAGGATTAGACGATCCAAGTTTTTATGAGATTAGACCTGATATGCTCTTTGAAAAAGAGTCTAGCCTTGCGGAAGAAGAAACTGGTTTATTAGCAAACCAAATTTCTACGACGCATTTGACTAATTTGCCTCTCTCTAAGAACCTACCGTCTGACACCAGTATTTTGAAGGACCCAGTCTCAGAATTTGATCCGATCGTTAGTTCAGAAGAAGTTGCTAAGAAAGCTATGAATATTCAGGTTCTACAAAAGTATGTGGAAAATTTTTCAGGGTTTAACTCCAGACAAGGTTCCTCAGGGATGGTTTTCGCTAGCGGCAATTCTGACTCAAATGTAATGGTCGTTTCTGAACCTCCTGGTCGGGTGGAGGAACTTGAATCCGTACCTTATGCTGGTTCTGGAGGGGAGCTTTTCAAAAAGATCTTTGATTCCATAGGGTTAAGTTTAACGGGAACAGGGTCAACAGGAATTTATGTTTTGCCATCAGTACCATTTAGACTTGTTAGAGGTGCAAACAAGAAACCATCTGATTTTGATTTAATTAAACCCTTTCTTGAAAGACACATAGAAATAATATCCCCACGTTATCTTGTATTAATTGGAAAAATTCCTGGAACTATCTTGGGCTTATCTGATCAATTTCGATCTGCTGAAAATAATGGGTTTGTTGGATCTTATAATGGAACTCCAACAATTGAAATTGAAGGTATTAATGCCATGATCAAATCACGTGAAAGAAAGAGAAAAACATGGAAAAATTTAAAATTATTGAAAGACTTAATGGATAGTGAGAGTTAGCAATTTGAAAAAAGAGAGAGAATTTATTGCCATAGGATTTGGAGTTTTGACCGTATCTGATAGCCGGGATTTGGCTTCAGACAAATCTGGGGCCTTGTTGGAAAAAAATGTTATTGAAGCAGGTCATAGGTTGGTTGAAAGAAGAATTGCAAAGGACGAAAAAGTTGAAATTCAAAAAATCCTAAAACTATGGATTGGGGCGAATTCAATTGATGTCATTTTAACTACAGGTGGAACAGGCCTCACTGGGCGCGATGTTACGGTCGAAGCTCACTGTGAGTTGTATGAAAAGAAAATCAGTGCCTTTGAAGTCCTCTTTGCTAATGTTTCAATGCAGAAAATAGGAATGTCTGCTATTCAAAGTAGGGCTTGCGCGGGCGTGGCGGGCGGCACATTTCTGTTTGCTTTGCCTGGATCGCCTTCGGCATGCAAAGATGCTTGGGACCACATCCTAAGACAACAATTTGATTATAGAAATATGCCATGTAACTTTGTAGAAATTCTTCCTAGATTGGAAGAAAATAAGATTAGAAAAAAAGGGTGAGTTTATTCTAAGCTTTTGGTTTGTTTTAGTCTTGTGCACAAATAATACTTGATTTAAAAGAAAAATTTCTATTCACGTTGTGGTTTGCTCTAAATTAAATTTGTTTTGTAGGGATTAAATGGGGTTTTTATTTAGAAGTTTCATAGGACTATTAATTTTTAGCCTGACATTGGGGGTGCTTTTTTTTGCTGGCTTTTACTTATTCGACGCTATTAAAACAAGATCTGAAAAGCCAGAGAAAAAACGTTACCAGAGAGAAAGGATTTTTGCTGTAAACGTTGCAAAAGTTGAGCTTGAGGTAATTGCCCCAAAAATTTTTTCATATGGGGAAGCTGCTTCAAAAAGGACTCTAGAAATACGTTCCATGGAAGCAGGAAGGCTAGATTACGTTTCAGACAAATTTGTAGAAGGAGGATTCATAACAGAGGGACAAGTACTATTCAGGTTGAATCAAAAGGACTTCATAAATGTTCTTGAAGTAGCAGAAATAGATTTGGAAGATACTAAAGCTCAGTTGGAAGAGGCACGATCCCAGCTAGACCTGGCAGTTAGAGATTTCGAAGTAGCCAGCACGCAACTTATTTTAAGAAAAAATTCCCTAGATAGACAACAAAAGCTAGCTACATCTGGATTAACGACGAGTAGTACTGTGGAAAATAGTGAACTGGCCTACTCCGCCTCGGAACAACAAGTAATCAACAAACAAAATTTAGTCGAAAAGTCAAAGATCAATATTGGTAAACTAGAAATACAATTAAAACGTAGGCTGATAGCTATAGAGAAAGCTGAAAGAAACCTAAAAGAAACAGAATATATAGCCCCATACGCAGGTATTATGTCTGCTGCGAAAATCTCTCCTGGCAGTTTGGTAAGTAAAAATGAGAAGTTAGGTATTTTAATTGATCATGATGCAATAGAAGTTAGGTTTAACCTTTCTGCTAAGGAATTCGCTCGAGTAATAAATAACAAAGGGGAATTACAAGCATTAGAAACTGTTGCAAGTTTAGAAGTGGCTGATTCCACACTACGATTCAAAGGTAGGATAGAGAGGGTAAGCCCTGAAATACCTCAGGGGGGAAGTGGAAGACAGGTCTTTGCCTCCATGCAGTTGAACGATTATAATTCATTAAGGCCTGGTGATTTTTTATTAGTCGAAGTTGAAGAACCTGAATTAAAAAATGTCTCAGTATTGCCAGCGTCAGCAGTTACCATAGATGGAAAGCTATTTATCATATCTAGTGAGGATAGACTTGAAGAGGTAAGTGTTACTATACTTCGAAGGCAGGGAGAAAAGGTAATTGTATCAGGAGCACCTTTGGGATCTGAATATGTAATGCAACGGTCTCCCCAATTAGGTACAGGATTAAAGGTCAAACCGTTACGTGCTTCTGATCTTAAGAATGACAAAGCCTCGAAATCAAGTGATGCTGATACAATTGTGGATTTAGATCAGAAAAAAAAGAGTGAGTTACTGAATTTTTTGGAATCAATGGATCGCATGCCTGAAAATGTCAAAGACCGTTTAAAAAAAGAAATTAGCAGTGGTAAGGTAAGTTCAAAAACTTTACGTAGGTTAGAAAAAAGGATGAAAGGAAACTGATGAGACAGTTTGGAGGATCCTTTATTTCAGGAATAATCAGTTATTTTGCTCGGCATAATACTGCGGCTAATTTGATACTGGTATTAATGATAGTTTTAGGTTTGCTGGCAATCAGTAAAATTAGATCTCAATTTTTTCCTGATGTTGTTATTGAAAAGGTAAGTATTAGTGTAAAATGGCTTGGGGCAGGCCCTGAAGACATCGATGATGCCATAATTTCTCTTCTAGAGGCCCCATTATTGGGCATAGATGGTGTAGAACAGATCATATCATCATCAACGGAAGGTAATGCTAGAATCTATATTGACTTTAAGCCTGGTACGAACATGTTGAAGGCAAAGGAAGATGTCCAAACTGCTTTAGATTCAGTTCAAGATTTACCAGAAACTTCTGAGAGTCCCACCATTAAAAGAATTTCCTGGCGTGATAGGGTTACGGATGTTGTAATTTCAGGACCAATAGAACTGGAGCAGTTAAGTATATTAGCTGATGAATTCACCCAAAAGCTTTATAGACAGGGGATTAGTAATACAAAAATCATGGGTGTCAGTGCACCTATAATTAGAGTAAGTGTGCCTTCAGTAAATCTCATCAGGTACAAAGTTTTATTAAACCGTCTAGCAGATATAATTGCTGCCGAGGTAGATACTGATCCTACGGGAGAAGTAGGAACAGCTAATAGAGTTAGAAGTGGCCTTTCTAAGAGAACAATTGAAGATATAGGAAACATTCTGATAAGACTACCCAATTCTCAGAGAGAACTTCTGCTAAGTGATATTTCCAAGATTTATTTTGATAATAAATCTCAGAAAAGGGAGTATTTTACTAATGGGAATAGGGCTGTAGTCATAAGAGTAGACCGTTCGGCTGAAAGTGACGCTATCGATATTCAAAGGAATGTCGAAAGTATTGCAGAAGAGTATGGGCAATCCCTTCCCAAAGGCGTTAAAATTGAACTTTCTAAGACCCGAGCAGACCTGATTTCTAATCGATTGCAGATTTTACTTAGCAATGGTTTGCAGGGGTTAGGCCTTGTTTTAATTTTGTTATTTGTTTTTTTAAGCGCACGCACAGCATTTTGGGTGGCTGCAGGTATTCCCGCCGCTCTATTAGCAGCGATTGCTTTAATGTATGTTTCTGGATTGACTTTTAATATGATTTCCCTTTTTGCATTGATCATTTGCTTAGGTATTGTGGTAGACGATGCCATAGTGGTTGGAGAACACGCAGATTTTCGTATGAGGAGGCTTGGTGAAACACCCGAACAGGCTGCTGAAAGGGGTGCTACCAGAATGGCCTTACCAGTTTTTACGGCTACTATTACTACAATAATAGCGTTTGCTGGGTTAGTAGCAGTTGGAGGTAGATTTGGCAGCTTAATAGCCGATATACCTTTTACTGTGATTGTAGTTTTGTTGGCTTCCTTGCTGGAATGTTTTTTGGTTTTACCCAATCACATGGTTCATGCTTTAAAAGCGAAGGTTACTAAAAAAAGGTGGTATGACTGGCCTTCAGATCAGTTTAACAATGCATTTAGGGTTTTTAGGGAAAGAGTATTTAGACCATTTACATTCTATATCATTCAAATTCGTTATCTTGTACTTAGTACCTCGGTGTTGTTATTAGTTTTAAGTAGCACCTTGATGATATCGGGAAAGATAAAATGGAGATTCTTTGACGCACCAGAAGCAGGCGGTTTTACCGGTAATATAGCAATGTTACCTGGTGCTAACAGATCTGATACGAAAGAGATGCTTGAAGAAATGATCCGAGCAATTGAAAAAGTGTCCAATGAATATAAGAAGGAATATGGAGCAAATCCATTAACCTTCTCTATTAGTCAAATCGGAGGTAATTCGGGAAGAGCAATTTCAGGATCTGAAAATAAGGATCCTGATCAATTAGGGTCTGTTTCTGTAGAACTAATAGACGCAGACCTCCGGCCTTATTCTTCTTATGCGGTTTTGGGAAGAATTCAGGATGAAATAATAAGGCATCCTTTACTCGAGACTTTGAGTTTTAGAAGTTGGAGATCAGGTCCTGGTAGTGATAGCCTTTCTGTTGATTTTTTAGGTTTTAATTTAGAAAAACTCAAGGCTGCTTCTGTATATTTTCAAAACCAATTGATAAGCCTCCCAGAAATTTCTGGCCTGGAAGATACACAGGCCTATGACAAGAATGAACTAATACTTGAACTTACCCCAAGGGGAACCGCGTTAGGTTTTGATATCGACAATGTAGGGAGCCAACTTTATCAGCAATTGAACGGGATTGAAGCCGTAAGCTTTCCACTTCGGAATCGCTCTTCAAAGGTAGTAGTGGAAATTCCTGAATCTGAGATTCAATCCGATTTTCTTGATAGAGTAAATATCATTAGTCCCGATGGAAATTATGTTAGACTTTCAGATATTGTGTCAGTCACTTCTAGATTTGGATTTTCTTCTATCTCTAGAGAAAATGGGCAAAGAAAAATAACTGTAACCGGCGATATATCTGAAGATGACCCAGATCGTGCAAAGGAAATAACCGACCTAATTAAGATGGAAATTTTACCCGACGTTAGGGCTCGATTTGGTGTGGATACATACATGAGCGGCTTGTTCCAACAAGAAAGAGATTTTATTAATGATGCATTCATAGGTTTTATGTTATGTTTGATAGGAATTTATTTAGCCCTGGCCTGGGTTTTTGCTAGCTGGGCTAGGCCAATCGTTGTGATGTCTATTATTCCCTTTGGCCTTATAGGTACTCTTTGGGGACATTATTGGTGGGGACTTAATTTATCACTATTCTCGGTAGTGGGACTAATTGGTATGACAGGAATTATTATAAATGATTCCATAGTTTTGGTTTCAACCATTGATGAATATGCCAGAAATAGAGGTTTGAAGCCAGCTATTTTGGACGCAATTTGTGACAGATTACGACCGGTATTGTTAACCACCTTAACTACAGTTTTAGGTTTGACCCCCCTACTTTTTGAAACTTCAAAAGATGCACAGTTTCTAAAACCTACTATTGTAACACTCGTTTATGGACTAGGTTTTGGAATGTTAATTGTTTTATTCCTGGTTCCTGCCATAGTTGTAGTACAAAGAGATTGCCTTTCTTTATTTAAGGCTTTGAGAAGGATTGTTTTGGGTAGGAGAGCTCCCATTTCACTTAGAATTGTTTATGGCTTTGTCTCCATGATTCTTGGTTTGAACATATTCTTACTCTGCTATGTGTTTTTGGGAGTTTATCCCAACCCTATATTAGAGGGTTTTTTTCTCGGGAATGATTATGCACCAGTTGTAAGTTTATTGGTAATTCTTTTTATTTCAGTTTTCTGTATTTTTATTTTATTGCCTTTTAGCTTTCGCAATCGGCAATAGTCTAAATCATCGAATTGACGCACCCATTAAAAGTGAAACCACCTTCTTTGGTCAACAATATCAACTCTATCTTACTTCTGTCTATTAACATGCTTTGATTGTTTATGTGGTTTAGGGTAGTATTAAAGATGTCAGCCTTTTCACCTGATTTCCTGACTTTGTTAGTAAACCAAATGTCACTACCTTTGTACTGAAAAATCATATCTTTCACGCTTTTTTCTTCTTTAAAAAATTCAGTATCCAACTTAGAAACAAGAGTTAATTTCTTACCATCCTTAACAATTGTACACGAAATATATTTCTTTAAAGAGGGCAGATTAATAGGGACTTTCCTAAGTGATTCTAGTATTTCACTATCTTGCTCATTTGTGGTATTTTGTGTGGTCTTACTCTTGAAGTAAAATGTTTTTGGGATGCAAATATCCTTACAGAAACCTAGATTTACTTTCAGCTCAAAGTGAGTGGGAACATCTATCAATTTAGGATATATTAATATGGGTAGGACCAGCTTCTTTTTAAAACCGTAGATTTGAAAGTCATTTTCTAAAAAAATATCAGGCGTCGGCCAGATCAGTTCAATTTTTGCAAGATTCTCACTTCTACTTATTTGAAATTCAGGAGTGAAGCCAGAATCACCAGGGTTTTTCCAGTATGTCTTCCACTCATGGCTAAGATTAATAAACAAAGCATATTGATGATTTCCATTTGCAGTCTCCCATGCGTTCAGAAAATCTATTTGCCAATATTCTTCATTTGGCTGGCTAGAATTTTCAGTTTGCCCTAATGCTGCTGAACAACAAGGAATCGAATTTACCAAACAAAATGGAAGCAAAAACGAAATGATATAGAGAATTTTATTTTTGAATATGTTTTCAATTAAGAGTATTGGATTTAATGAAGACCTTCTGGATAATATTTTTGATATTTCAGTCATTTTTGCTATGTTGGTGTGACCACATCAAGAATAGTGAGTTATTTATTATGACTGATAGAGAATCTTTTTCAACTCAGGAAGATGAAATAAATAGAAATCCCATTCCCGAAGTAGTAAGGGGTTTTTATGAGGGTTCTTTGCTGATTTCTACTCCTGCTATCTTGGACCCGAGATTTCACAAAGCGGTAATATATATGATTTCCCATAATGAGAAAGGCGCCATGGGTCTTATAATAAATAAACCAATGGAAGATCTTGATTTCCATGAAATAGTAATAGGTCATGCTACAAGGACCGATCAAAAACAAGTAAAACAGAAAGTTCTGTTTGGTGGTCCGGTAGAATTCAAAAGAGGTTTTCTCTTGCATTCGTCTGAATATTACCTTTCAGATGTCACTGTAAAACTGACTCCTGAATACAATTTAACAAATGACACCAAAGCTTTGGAGGACATTTGCGCAGGTAAGGGACCAGTTTCTAGTCTATTTACTTTAGGTTATGCTGGTTGGCATGCTGGGCAGTTAGAGAAAGAAATTATAGAGGATTCTTGGTTGGTAGCTAAGGCAGACCCTTCCATTATCTTTGGTGAAAGTTTTTCAGAAAAATATAACCTTTCCTTAGATTCATTAGGTATTAAGAATGCGTATTTGGTGAATGATAGTGGTAACGCCTAACCACTAAAATGATATTATTTTCTATAATCTTTTGGCGGCGCGGCGCAGGCGATCATTTATAGCAATTCCAATTCCTTGCAACGGTATAGGATGTATTGCTATAGAATTTGATTGAGTTGTTTTTGCTAAATTATCTAGGTCTGCTAAGGCACTATACAAGTTCATAGCTGCTTCGTTGGGATCCGAAATTTTGGAGAGAGTAAGTCCATTAAACCCTTGTGGCAAGGGACCAAAAGCCAGTACTAATTCATTTTTTCTTGGATGAAGAACATTCAGGCGAATAGGCGTCTCTGGACAATAGTGAGATTCGAATTGCCCAGGGGAAGTGATTTTATTTTTATTAATTTCCTTTTTGTATTTGATCTTTCCAATAATTGACTTGATCTCTTCTTCAGTAATTTTACCAGGTCTTAAAATAGTTAACTGCCCATTTTCAATGGTCAAGATGGTACTCTCAACGCCAATGGGGCAAGGTCCTCCATCTACAATTGCATCAACCTTTCCGGATAAGCACATTACAACATCTTCAAACCGAGTAGTACTTAATTTGCCAGAAAGGTTAGCAGAAGGGGCCGCAATAGGTTTGCCAAAAAGACAAAGAATTTTCCTTGCAACAGGGTGAGCAGGGACCCGGATGGCAACTGTTTTTAGTTTTGATAAAGCTTTTTCTGTAATTCTTTCTTTAGAAGTGAGGGGGTTTTTTTTCAGTATTACCGTTAAGGGGCCAGGCCAAAAAGAAGTTGACAGTTTGGAAGTTAAAGAATCCATTTCAACATAGTGTTCAGCCATAGTCTTGTCTTTAACATGTATAATTAGTGGATTATTTTTTGGTCTACCCTTAGCTTGGTAAACTTTTTCTATTGCTTCAGAATTAGTGGCATCAGCGCCCAGTCCGTATACAGTCTCTGTTGGAAATGCTACAGTCCCTCCATTCTTTAAGATTTGCACTGCCCTAGATATTCCCAGATCATTGCAAGTTAATATTTCTGTTGAGATATATTTAGTTTTGTTAGAGGACAATTTTATTTTAACCTTTTTCTAGGAATATATTTGTTTACAGTATTTCATCAACTAGATAATCAATTTCGAAAATGAATAAAGGAAGGAAATCAGTTGTCTTATTCAGCTCCAATTGGGGAAATGAAATTTCTCCTTAAAGATTTATTTGATATAGGTAAAAAATACAAAATAAAGAAAAATATAGATTTAGATGACAATACTATTGATTCAATTCTTGAAGAAGTCAGCAAATTAGCAGAAGACATTATTTCACCAATGAATAGAGATGGCGATTTGTATCCAGCAATCTTGAAGAGTGGTGAAGTTGTTTTGCCTGAAAGTTTCTCCACAGCTTATAATGCTATCGCAGAAGGGGGTTGGATTGGAATTTCTGGCAAACCTAAGTATGGCGGTTTGGGATTACCTTTGATCATAACCACTTGTGTGAATGAAATATTTTCAAGTAGCTGCTTGTCATTAGCCCTGAACACACTAATGACCCAAGGTCAAATTGATGCTTTAGAACAACATGGCAACGAAGAGATAAAAAAAATATTCTTACCTAAATTAAATTCTGGTGAGTGGTCTGGAACAATGAATCTGACCGAGCCTCACGCTGGCTCCGATGTAGGGGCTTTGACTTCAAAAGCAAGAAAGGCACCGGATGGGACCTACAGGATAACAGGTCAGAAAATATATGTTAGCTGGGGGGATCATCGTCTCAGTTCTAATATCTGTCACTTGGTTCTAGCAAGATTGTCTGGAAGCCCTGAGGGAACGAAAGGAATTTCTTTATTTCTGGTGCCAAAATATTTGCCAGACAATTCGGGCAATATTTTGTCTGAAAATAATGTGGTCACAATATCATTAGAACAGAAAATGGGTCTCCATGGTTCTCCAACAGCTGTATTAGAGTATGATAAAGCCAAAGCTTGGCTAATAGGAGAAGAAAACAGAGGTATGGGGGCAATGTTCACAATGATGAATAATGCCCGTCTAGGCGTAGGTGTGCAGGGGCTATCGCAGAGTGAATTAGCTGTCCAAAAGGCTTTCGACTATGCTAACCAGAGAAAGCAGGGTAGAAATCTAAGTTCACCTCAGGATGGTAGAACTGCAATAATAAATCACGCTGACGTAAGGCGTAACTTGTTAATGATGAAATCCCTTACATTTGTATCTAGATCTTTATGTTTTGATACGGCTATATCAAGTGACTTGGCAAAAATTAATAATGACATGGAGCTTCACCAGAGAGTTTCTTTTTTAACTCCTATAGCAAAGGCATTTTGTACTGATGTGGGGTGTAAAGTGGCGGATTTATGCATCCAAGTGCATGGTGGAATAGGATATATAGAAGACGCTGGTATCTCACAAATATATAGGGATGTTAGAATAACTGCTATCTATGAAGGTACGAATGGTATTCAGGCAATGGATTTAGTGGGTCGAAAGCTAGGTTCGGATGGACATGTGGGCTATAAAATAATGAAGGAAATAATAGATAGCGAAAACCTTGCCGCAAGCATATACCCCGAGCTTGTTGAACAAGTTTTAAAAGCAAGAGAAAATGTTACGAAGGCATTGGATTGGATGGTTTCCCAAAATGATCTAAATGAGAGATTCTCTGGTGCAGGGTTGTTTCTAAATGCATTCGCCCTTTTGCTTGGAGCTAATTATGTGCTCAAATCAATATTAGTATCAAAGGATAGAAGAAGGAAAGAGTTGGCGGATTTTTATATCTTTCAAATTCTTCCATATGCTAGCGTTGAAGCTTCTTTATCTTGCCAAGGTTCAAAGCGTTTTTTTGGAGCTAAAAGGATCTTTTCAGATAAGACTTGATATGAAACCACTAATTAAATTTCCGTATGAAAGCTTTCCCAGCGATAAATTAGTTTTAGAGCTTGTTCCAGGGGTTTATTGGGTTAGGCTTAATTTGTCTGCTGTGGTGTCCCATGTTAACGCCTATATTATTAGAGATGGTGACGACATTACAATAGTGGATACGGGAATAGCTAACAATAATTGTAAGAAAATCTGGGAAAAAATTCTTCTAAATGAATTTAAAGATTTGAGGGTTAAAAGATTAATTATTACACACCACCATCCTGATCACTTGGGACTTTTAGGATGGTTTCACGAAAATTTTCAAGCTGAAATCTGGTCAAGTAGGGTTACCTGGTTGACTGCTAGGATGTTGACTTTAGACTTTCAAAAGACTGTCTCAAAGGAAACATTATCTTTTTGGCATGCTTCCGGCATGCCCGACGATTTGTTATCGCGCAGAAGGAATGACACGCCCTTCAACTTTAGTGATTATGTAGATCCGATACCATTAGGGTATAGGCGCATAGCCGATAAAGAAAAGATTTCTATTGGTGACAATTACTGGGATGTCAATTTTGGATATGGACATGCACCTGAACATATAACAATGCATTGCCCAGATCTAAATGTTTTTATTGTTGGAGATCAAATACTACCAGGCATATCACCAAATTTAAGCGTTTATCCTACTGAGCCGGAAGCAAATCCAGTAGGAGAATTCATTCAGACATGTGAAAAATTATTAAGATTTGAAGATAGAGATTGTCTGGTTCTCCCAGGCCACAATTTACCGTTTCGGGGTCTAAGGCTTAGGACTAAGCAATTATTAAATCATCATTTGGAGGCTTTATCTAGGGTGAAAAAATTTTTATTGCAAGGACCTAGATTGGCAGTGGAAATATTTATACCTTTGTACATGCGGGAAATTAAAGACTCAGAATTTAGTTTAGCTCTCGGAGAAGCGATAGGCCATTTAAACTATCTTTGGTATGAAAACATAATTTCTCGTGAGATCGCAAAAGA
The DNA here is from genome assembly GCA_902599445.1 of uncultured Alphaproteobacteria bacterium. Taxonomy (GTDB): domain Bacteria; phylum Pseudomonadota; class Alphaproteobacteria; order Rhodobacterales; family Rhodobacteraceae; genus CACIIZ01. The sequence goes on along the minus strand of CACKFK010000006.1, from coordinate 48,302 downwards.
TGGTAAAATTTATTATAAAATCAATAAAAACTAGATTTACTTTGGCCTACACATGGATATTGTATCCTATAGCGTAGCAATTATAATTATTCTAAACTGGAGGACTTAGCATGGCAGAAAAAAAGCATCAGCATGGCGAAATGGACATAAGTACCCAAAAAGAAGCATTCTCTAGATTTATCAGTTTTGGTTTGTATCTTTCCTATGCGGTAATAGGCGCACTTGTTTTCTTAGCGCTATTTAATTCCTAATTAAGAAGACATTATTAAGAATGGAGACAATTTCAAAATCCCTCTCTTTGGAATTTTTTTCTAGCAAGTTTTCTTGCTCTTCTGATTGCTTCAGCTTTCTCACGAGCTCTTTTAACCGAAGGTTTTTCAAAATGTTGCTTTAGTTTCATCTCACGAAAAACCCCTTCACGCTGTAATTTCTTCTTTAAAGCCCTCAATGCTTGATCAACATTATTATCGCGAACATGAACTTGCAAATCTATACCCTTTTTCTTTATTTTCTTAACGACCACCGTATAACAATCTAAATAGGACTTGTCCACAGTTGATTTTTTTACATCAAAAACCCAGCAGGAAAGCAAACTTTGCATCTAGAGATCTTGATCTCAAAGAAAAGTTAGTAAATTTAGTGGCCGATGGAGCTGCATTTGATGGCTGGTCAGTAAAAGCCTTGAAAGATTCTGCAGAGGAACTGGGAATTTCTTACGAAAAAGCACGATCGTTATTTCCTAGGATAGGAATTGATCTTGCTAAGGCTTATCATCATTTTAAAGACCAGGAATTTATCACAAAATTTAAAAGGATAGATACCTCCAATTTTTCCCATACTGAAAAAGTTGAAATGGCTATGCGAATGCGATTCCAGGCCATGGCTGATAAAAAAGCAGCATTTAGAAGAAGCATGGCTTTGTTTGCATTACCTATTTACCAAATTGAGGGTATTAATTTGGTGTGGTCAACCTGTGATCTTATTTGGCTTGAAATTAGGGATCAGAGTTCTGGTTTTAGTTGGTATACAAAGAGACTTGCCCTAGTTTCTGTATATTTATCTACGCTATTATTCTTTTTTGGTGATGAGTCTGTGAATCATGTGGAAACAGAAAATTTCATAAACAGGAGGTTGTTAGAAATTGGCAAGCTAGGCAGACTCAAGTTTGATTTTCTGGATTTTATACAAAAACTCAGTCATGTCACCAGATAAGCTAACCATAGTTATGTGCTGATGAGGGCCATTAGTAGTTGACCGTAATAAAAACGCATAATGAGAAAATAAAATTAATATGTTACACAATAGAATGTTGCCAGAATTAAGTTTTATATAGAATGCAGTTTATTCTGTTCGAATTTGACTGGAACTTTTGATTTCCCTGAGATATTAGTACACTGTGACCGATTGAGATGTTTGAGAGAAACCAATTGGGAATAATAATTTGAGTCCATTGTTTTAGAATATGAGAGAGGTTTAGATGGCGTTACCCTTAATGAGGAAAGCAACGGCGGTATGGTTAGTTGAAAATACCTCCCTAACATTTAACCAAATTTCACAGTTCTGCGGTTTGCATGAGCTAGAGATAAGTGGTATTGCAGATGGCGAAGTAGCAAACGGGATCCGTGGTATGGATCCAATAAGCAGTAATCAGCTAACCCAAGAAGAGATTGAGAAGTGTGAAAAGGATCCGAGTTCTCGTTTAGAATTAACGGTTAATCCTGCTACAGCTGGAGAAAAAAAAAGGAGAGGACCCAGATACACACCATTATCTAAGAGGCAAGACAAACCAGCGGCAATAGCTTGGTTGGTAAAGTTTCACTCGGAACTAACAGATTCTCAGATAATAAAATTAGTTGGAACTACAAAACCCACGATTCAAGCAATAAGAAGTCGAACCCATTGGAATATAACAAATATAGTTCCTACAGATCCTGTAGTCCTAGGCTTATGTAAACAAGTTGAACTAGATTCAACCATCGCTAAGCTCTCTAATACGGGTCCTACTGAGACTGTGGGACAAAATGAAAGAAAACTGTTGTCAACAAAAAAGTCTAGGGAAGAAAAAGGCAAAATGTTTGAGGTTGAAACACGTTTTACTGAAGAAAACAATGTGGATGACTTGGAAGAAAAAGTTGGCGTACAAGAAAATAATCGTCTAGAGGCTGAGAAAATTTTTACTAAAGATATTAATTGATACCAGGGCCTTTGTGGAAAATTAGGTAATTAGCTTTTCAAACCAGTTGGTTAATCCTACATTACTTGAAAACTAGTAGGCAGGTACGTCAATGTTTTCGGTAAGGGTTCTTCCACCATCTATCGTTATTGTCTGACCTGTTATAAATCTTGAATCAGCTGATGCAAGGAAAAGAACAGCAGAGGCTGCTTCATCAGAGTCACCAATGCGACCCAAAGGGGTAGCAGACTTTACTTGATCGTGAAGATCCAAATCTTCTCTGATCATTTCGCGTAAGCTAGTGCTCATTATACTTCCCATCGCAACTGCATTAACTCTTATACCTTCATGAGCTAGCGCGACTGCCATCGATTTAGTTAATTGGTTTACGGCTGCTGAACAAATGGAATAGGCAAAACTCTCCGGCAATATCATTCGATCTGCAATTGAACTTAAATTAATTATGCATCCTATTGACTGATCTTTTCCTCGATTTGGATTCTGGAGGATCATTTTCTTAGCTGCTATCTGACTTAATCGTAAACTTACCATAAAATTTTGATCAAACAATTTTTGAAAATTGTCTCTTTCTGGGTTGATTGGATCTGAAAGGTCAATTTGCCTAAGGGCATTGACCAAGATATCAATAGTTTCAAATTCATCTATTGTGGCTGCTATCAAGTTTGTTAAGGTCAGTTTTCGTGTTAAATCTCCACAGAAATCCAATACCTGATGCCCCTGCTTTCTTAAGAGTTTAACTTCTTCTTCTAGAGCACTTTCATCGTTATCTGCTAAAACAACATTTGCTCCTGAATTACAAAATAATTTTGCTACAGAAAGTCCTACGCCGTTAGAAGCACCTGTTATTACAGCCGTTTTCCCTGAGAAATTATGTATCATCGATTCATCCTAAATACATTTGTCAAGTAATATATTTGTAAGAAGATCAGGTTTTTTTTGCTCTTATGACATTATAAGTTTTTGTTTTATTTAAAAACTTATAATTTGTAAATAAACTATTCATAGTTTTTTCATAAGGTAATTCTTGATTGTAAACCATCCAAAGTGTGCCGCCTTTAGTTAAAATATTCTTTGCAACACTTAAAAATGCTATACCCAATCCCAATTCAACTTTTCTGCCTATGTGAAAGGGCGGATTCATTATCACGTGATCGAAATTATTTATATTCAAAGTCTCAGATTGTAAATCTGCCCAGAGGAATTGGGCTTTTGAACTTGTAATATTTCTTCGAGCAGATTCCAAGGCACCAAAATGAGAATCAATTAAGGTTACAAATTCTATGTTTGGACTATTTTTTATTGCTTCAGATGATAAATAACCCCAGCCTGATCCCAAATCTGCAACACTGCCAAACAACTTACCTGAAAATTGGTCCGCAAGTAATAGGGAACCTTTGTCAATCTCTGTTTCTGAAAACGCACCAGCCACGCTGAAGTATCCGGAGGCCGTTTTTTGAAACTTACCCATTTTTTTCCACACTTGTACTTCTTTTGGTAAATGTTGGGGTCGTTGGAATAGAGCGATCTTCCCATGAGATTTTGATATTATATTTACTGGGTCAATAAGTGCCTTGATTTTCTTTAAAGCACCTTCCACGCCGTCTTTTTTCCCTCCTGTTATTATAATCTTCCCATTCTTTTTTGTAGCTATAAGCGCTATAGCCATATTAAAAAAGGTTTCTCTACGGCTCTTTGTGACCCAAACGAACGTTGCGCCAATAGATCTTAAAACCTTAACTTTATTAAAATTTTCTCCCTCCAATATTGTTTGGAATCCTAATTCTTGGGCTTTTCTGATGATTGATTTTTCTGGATGGCAAATCACGAGATCAATGAACCCAAAATTTGCAAGAGCTTCAGGCTTTGGACATCCTAGGACCAAAATTCTCGGAGAAATATCTTCAAAAAAACCACTTTTCTGAGCTTGGTTTAATCTGTTAATACCAAGACAAGTTACCAACTTATTCTTTTTCCATTGTGCATTGGAGAGGGTGTTGGTTCTTCCTTGCGAAATCCATTACCTGCGTTACCTTCGTTTCGGCAATTTCATGAGGATATACCCCTACTACAGCTAAACCCTTCTGGTGAATAGTTAACATTATAGATACTGCACGTTGGTGATCAGCATTAAAAAACCGTTCTAAAATAAGGACGACGAATTCCATTGGGGTAAAATCGTCATTTAGCAAAAGAACCTTGTACATTGATGGTTTTTTTGTCTTTGGTTTTGCCTTTGTCAAGACTAAGGCGTCATTTCCCATATCTATTTTTTTGGTCATGTACCCACACTACTACCTTTTATCCTTTGACATTTCGATTCTGTTTCAAATCCTCGATTTAAGACATTATATTCTAAATTACAGTATAATTCACTTACCTGAGAGTATTGCCAATTTTTGGGTTAATATGCAAATAGGTATTTGATTGATTTGGATCAACACGATATACCTGGAGTGATCCAAAATCAAATGGTGAGTATGGGCAAAGCCCCACATTTTGAAACATGTCTATCAACGGTTCCCTCATGCTCAACTCTACTAATATGCTAAATAGATTTAGATTAATCCTAACCATCTTCTTGCTGGCTATAATTCTTACCTCAACTAAGGCCGCATTAGCATATGAATTTGCACATTATATGATAGATGCCAGAACCGGTAAATTTCTATATGGAAAGAATTATGAAAAAAAATTACATCCAGCATCACTGACAAAAATGATGACCCTATATTTGACTTTTAATGAGTTAACTGCAAACAGACTTGATTTGGATGACAAAGTAACAATAAGCCACAATGCTGCTCAAGAACCCTCTTCGAAGCTATGGCTTTCAGCAGGTCAAAGGGTTTCCATTAGAACGCTTGTTAGGGGAGCTGCTATTCGTTCGGCAAATGACGCAGCTACTGCTCTTGCTGAACATATCTCTGGATCAGAAAAGAAGTTTGCTGATTATATGACAATTGCAGCAAGAGAAATGGGCATGTCAAGAACCGTATTTAAAAATGCTCATGGATTAACGGCACCTAATCATCTTTCCTCACCAAAAGACATGGCTATTTTGGCGAGGCGACTCATCACTGACTTCCCTCAATATTATAACTTGTTTGGGAGAACTTCTGTTCAAACGCTTGGTAAAACTATATACAATACCAATAGAAAATTCCTTGCAGCTTATGGCGGTTCCGATGGAATTAAGACAGGCTATACTTCTTTAGCTGGATATAATTTGGCAGCTTCAGCAGATCGAGAAGGTGTGAGGATCATTGGTGTGATTTTTGGTGCTGGATCCGTTGCTTTAAGAAATAAAAGGATGACAGAACTTCTCGATTTGGGCTTTGCTAAAGCACCGATGGTAGTCGGCTCTACTACTTTATTGCCCATAAATTTAAGACCCGACATGATAAATCAAATTGGAAAGAATAGTTTGCTTAATTTAAGTATGATTCCTTTGAGCAGACCAGAACGTTTTTTTGCCTCAACTAGTATTGGGGTAGAAGCTGAGAGCCAGGAGATTGAACAAATTATTAAGGAGGTCAGAAGTTCTTTAATGAAAGAAACCATTGTTAAACCTCAAGTCAGTAACGAATCTTTTCCAACAATGTCCAATATCCATTTGGATATCCCCCCCGATCGACCTGAAATTTTAATGAAAGATCAGGTTCCCGTTAACGTTAGATCAGAGAATAAAGGTGGGAGTGACTCAGTGCATGAGGTTGAAGTGGAGATCTTAGTTGGATTCTACTATAACAGATATAATGCTGAAAAAGACTTGCCGACCATTCTTTTAAGCGATGCCTCCTTGTTAGGAGATGTCACTGCAGAAATATCTAAAGAAATTTTCAGAAAAAAAGCAGGATTTAGGATAAAGATTTTTCCCTTGTCAAAGACAAACGCCTTAAGAGCTTGCACCAAAATAAGGGCGTCAGGTGAGTTGTGTGATATCCCTGAGTGACAAATAAAATATACTTACAAAAAAGGTTTGATATTGTCTAAATTTTAGAAACCAAGACCTTCATATTTCTTTTTGAATTTGGATACTCTGCCACCCGTATCGAGCAATTTCTGTTTCCCCCCGGTCCATGCGGGATGGGATGAAGGATCAATATCAAGATTTATTTTATCCCCATCCTTCCCATAAGTAGATCTTGTTTTATATGTTTCTCCGTTTGTCAGTTTAATTTCCACAAAGTGATAGTCTGGGTGTATTTCTTTTTTCATTGCAATTCTCCCAAAAATTAGATCTTACTACCTAAGGGTTTATAATTGGTCTTTTCAGCTATCCTGGCTGATTTCCCACTCCTGTCTCTAAGGTAATAAAGCTTTGCTCTACGTACTTTACCCCTACGCACTACAGTAATTTTTTCTATGTTAGGAGAATAAAGAGGGAAAATTCGCTCTACTCCTTCACCAAAAGAAATTTTTCTGACTGTAAAAGATGCTGCTATACCATTTCCCCCTTTTCTAGAAATGACTACCCCTTCATAATTTTGAACACGGCTTCTACTTCCTTCACTCACCTTATATCCAACTCTCAATGTATCACCAGGTGAAAAATCTGGGATATTTTTACCAAGTTCCGTAATCTGTTGACTATCGATTTGGTCTATTATGTTCATAACTTTCTCCATCCAAACTACTTCAGTTTTTACTCGGGTTTTTGTACTTGATCCACAAGTCAGGTCTTCTTATTTTTGTTAATTCCTCAGATTTTTTTATTCGCCATTGCCGAACTTTTTGATGATGACCAGAAAGCAATTCCTCAGGTATATGTAAGTCCCGCCAAATTCTGGGGTTGGTATATTGTGGATATTCTAATAAACCCGTTGAAAAACTTTCCTCTACTAGTGAATCTTGATTCCCTATTACCTGGGGTATAAGCCTTACAGTTGAATCAATCAAGACCTGAGCTGCTATTTCTCCCCCTGACATTATAAAATCTCCTATTGATACTTCAGGTATACTGTGAAATTCTAATACTCTTTCGTCAAATCCTTCATAACGTCCGCAAATTAGAGTTATGCCTTTACATTTTGAAAAGTTTAATGCCATTTTTTGATTAAAAACTTGCCCTCGCGGTGACAACGCTATTATGGGCCATTCTGTGTTATGATGGTTAGATTTGATTTTTAGATCATTTATGGCTTTATCAACAATATCTGCTCTCAAAATAAGCCCGGCTCCACCACCGGCTGGAGGACCGTCAACAGTTTTTCGATCATCGGAGGAATAATCCCTTAAATTTACGACGTCAAGTGACCAAAGATTCTTCGTTAAAGCCTTACCTGACAACGAATACGCTAAAGCACCTGGAAACATTTCTGGAAAAAGCGTAAGTATTTGGGCTGTCCAAGAAACGCCGGTTTTATTTCTAACATTTTTTTTCATTACCATTGAGTAATCCTTCGGTAGTACTGTTCAATCATTCTCTAGAAGAATTGACAATAATTTTTCTTAATCTAACATCTACTATTGGAAAGTTTTCTCCGTTAAAGTGCATTATTAGAGAAGTATTGCCCTCAAATTTGGATATTTCTAATAATTAACCTCCTCCAAAATTATGTATTGCTTGGACTTTCCCAAGCGCTTTATTGGTGTTACTGTCGTAGACTACACAATTCTCAAGATCTGAAAAATAAAATTCATTATCCGACAACTGGGAAAATTTTTTTCTATTAGCGAAAAGTTTTCGTCCAATAAATCTTTCAGAGGTCTCTTTGTTTCCGAGGGAAGGGATTCTTACTATTAAGTGTGCATCCTTTCGAATACCATCTTTTGATATGTATACAAGTTAATTTATCCCCTCTATCAAAAGCGGATTATAATCAATTATTGACGGTGGGTTTTCACAAAAAGATCTAATTTTTAATTGGCCATTAACGCCAAAAGGTTTGATTATTTGGCCTACAATTACCCACGAATCGAAATGTTCCACAAAACTACATTTTTTATCTTGTCAGTTTTTAGGCTCTAACGGAAATATAAAGTGTATTAATTATTTATCCGGTTTATTTTCATCGGTTGTAGTATCTTCTGCAGTTTCTTCTAAAGCAGGATTCGACTCCTTGTCCTCTTCATGCTCTTTAACATCCGTTTCTTGTTTTTCTTTTGGGGAGCTTATAGATTCGGCATCTTTTTCCTCACTAGCATTCGCACTATCATCATCTGAAAAACTCTGTTTCTCAGTGTCATCTTCCTTCTCTTCATTTTCACTTTCCATCTTCTTACTTTGATTTTCTGATGTTGACTGGTCACTAGTAGAAGTGGTTTTTTCAGATTTAGCCGCTTCTCTCTCTTCAGTTGCCTTATGCTTTAGGCCTTTTTTGGGATTGTTTCTCGATTTGGCGGGTATTAATGACAATTTTTCAAGGATTCTGGATATTCTATCAGATAATTGAGCTCCTTTACCTACCCACTCCTGGATTCGTTCTACATTAAGTTTTACTCGCTCCGGATGATCTTTTGGTAGCAAAGGGTTATATGTCCCGAGTTTTTCTATAAACCTACCATCTCTAGGCATGCGACTGTCTGCTGCAACTACTTTGTAGAAAGGTCTCTTTTTTGACCCTCCCCTAGCTAACCGAATTTTTATTGCCATTAAATATCTCCTAAAATACCTGATTAAAGTGTTTAATATCGATTTGATCGTATTTCTTCGTGTTTTCTTACAACTTCAGAAATTATCAAGGTTAAAATTTTTTCTGCAAAATCAGCATCCAGATTCGCGTCAGCAGACAATTTTCTTAGCTTTTCAATCTGTGCTAACTCCCGTCCCTGATCAGAGGCCTGGATTTTTGCTTGAGCTTTCAATCTCCCAATTAACTCGGTTTGTTTAAATCTTTCTCCTAACGTATATATAAGGATGGTATCAAGTCTGTCTATAGACCTTCGATATTCGTCTAACTTTTCTTGAAAATTTTTCATGGTTAATCAATTATTTCTTTTTCATAAAATCAGGGATACTAGTCATCATTTTGGCCAAGTTTTTTGTATCCAAATTGGGTTGAAGACTCCTTCCAATTCCTGGATTTTGACTCATAAGGTTAGACAAATTCTTTTTGTTCTCACCGCTTCCAGTTAAATCCCCAATTAAGCTACGAAACAGACCCTTGTTCCCTTTGCGCCCCATCTTTTTCATGACATCAGCCATTTGCCTATGCATTTTAACCAATTTATTTAAATCCGAAACTTCCTGTCCAGCTCCAGTTGCGATGCGCTTTTTTCTGCTAGCCTGTAGAATTTGAGGGTTGGATCTTTCTTTCTTTGTCATAGAGGTAATGAGTGCTATCTGCCTATTAAGAATTTTATCATCTAAATTAGCTTTTTCTAGTTGCTTAGAAAACTTTCCTAACCCCGGTATCATCCCCATCATTCCTTGCATTCCACCCATCTTAATAGTTTGCTCTAACTGCAACTTAAAATCGTTCATATTAAAATGACCTTTTTCCAGACGCTTCATCATTCTTTGTGTTTTCTCGGCATCTAACTTTTCTTCAGCTTTCTCTACTAAGGAAACTATATCTCCCATACCAAGAATTCTATTAGCCACTCTTTTAGGGTCGAAGACTTCAAGTGCTGATGATTTTTCACCCATCCCAATGAACTTAATAGGTTTTTGGGTTATTGCTCGCATGGAGAGAGCCGCCCCACCTCTGCTATCTCCATCTAATTTTGTAACAATTATTCCATCTAATTTACAGCTCGAGTCAAATTCTTTTGCAACGTGAACCGCATCTTGACCTGTTAGACCATCAACGACTAGAAGTGTTTCATTTGGCTTTACAGTTGCTTTGATTTGAATAATTTCTTCCATCAGATTTTGGTCTACGTGCATTCTACCAGCGGTATCCAAAATGAAGACGTCATATCCACCTAATGTAGCCTGTTGTGTTGCTCTAGACGCAATATCTACTGGCGATTGGTTAGGTACAATTTGTAGTACGTCTACTTGAATTTCTTCGCCAAGTATTTTTAATTGGTCCATGGCGGCGGGTCTCCTAGTATCCAAGCTAGCCATTAAAACTCTCTTTTTTTCTTTTTCTTTCAGTAACTTAGCTAATTTTGAGGTGGTGGTGGTCTTTCCGGATCCTTGAAGCCCAATCATCAGTATACCGGCGGGGGGGGAATCAATTCTTAACTTTGCTTCGTTTTCTGTGCTACCTGATAGTAAGTCGACCAGTTCATCATGAACAATTTTGATTACTTGTTGTCCGGGCGTGACTGATTTTATCACGTTCTGTCCAGTTGCCTTTACCCTTAGTTTCTCAACAAATGCTTTCACTACTTCAAGAGCGACATCAGCTTCTAGTAAGGATACGCGAACCTCCCTGAGAGCTTGGTTCACATCATTTTCAGTGACAAGCCCTTTCTTGGTTAACTTCTCAAGAATACCAGTTAAATTTTTTGATAAGTTAGAAAACATCCTCTTAAAAAACCCTTTACATAAAAGACTGTTATTTCAAGCTAAGGCATTAGAGCAGAATGTTGGTTGCCTTCAATACCAAAAGTGTCAAAGATTGTTTTCAGGATCTAGGCCAAATTTCAATTCGGGTCAAGTAATTAGTCTCCAAGTTTGCTTGATCAATTGTACTGTTATTGATACTTGATATCTATGGATTCTTTAAAGGTCTCGTCTTTATATTGTTTTACTGAGCTTGATTCAATCAATCATAAGCGTGAGCTTGTTTTACGCAGTTGCCTAGATTTTAATATAAGAGGTTTGATTATCTTGGCGGAAGAAGGCATCAATGGAACAATTTCAGGAGAGAGGAATAATGTTGATCTGGTGGTAGAAAAGTTAAAGAAGGTCATTAACTGTTATGACATTAATTTGAAGGAAGTTATTACAGATAAGAACCCATTTGGTAGAATGAAGGTAAAAATAAAAAGGGAAATCGTAACCTTTGGTATTAAAGGTTTATCTGTAAGTGATGAATCTGGTGAATATGTGGAACCAAACGAGTGGAATGAAATAATGCATGATAAAAATGTTGTGACGCTCGATACAAGAAATTATTATGAGGTGGCGATCGGTTCATTCAAAGGTGCCATAAATCCTAACACCAAGAATTTTGCAGATTTTCCTGATTGGTGGAGGAAAAATAGTAAAAAGTATAAAGGTAAATCCATCGCAATGTTTTGCACCGGTGGCATAAGATGTGAAAAATCCACTAAATTTCTTCTTAAGGAAGGTGTACGGAAAGTTTATCATCTTAAGGGAGGCATCTTAAACTATTTGCAAAAGTATAAGGGGAGTAAAAGTCAGTGGGAGGGTGAGTGTTTTGTATTTGACCAAAGAGTATCGCTAGGTCCAAATTTAGAACAAGGCTCTTGCTCACTATGTTTTGCATGTAGACATCCGCTTAGACCCAATGACCTGACTCACCAATACTATGAGGAGGGCGTCAGTTGCCATAATTGTTTCAAAAATACGGACCAGGAAAGAAAAAACAGCTTTAGAGAACGACAAAAGCAAATCAAATTATTTGACCAAAAAGGTGAGAAACACCTAAAATATTTTTAGGTTTTATGACAATATAAATTACTCATCAAAATTAATTAGGTTACAGCAAGCACTTCAATTATGGATTTAATTAAAAGATATGAGCAACTTGTTACCAATGGAAAACTAGTAAGAGATTTGTCGCAAGAATTTGCTATTTCCCAACTGAACTTGTTTGGGAATGAATTTGTAAATTCAGATCCTTCTGGAGGATATAAGGATGTCTTGTCTAGAATCTTCACAGTCAGTAGAGCCAAAAAGATAGGAGCAGGAGAAAACGGATTTTATATGTTTGGCGGTGTGGGTACAGGGAAAAGCATGATGATGGATCTATTTTTCGAAAGCGTGCGTACATCGAAGAAAAGGAGAGTACATTTTCATGCCTTCATGTATGAATTTCATGGAAATATGAAAAAGGCACGACTTACAAAAAAACGGAATCCAGTCCGGATTGTTTGTCAAGAGATGTTAAGCAAAATAGAACTATTGTGTTTTGATGAATTTCAGATAATTGATATCACGGATGCAATGATAGTAGGAAGATTATTTCAAGAGCTATTCTCTGGCGGAATGAAAGTTGTAACCACTTCCAACTTTCATCCAGATGACCTTTATAAGGATGGATTGAATAGGGAATTGTTTCTCCCATTCATTCTTTTGCTGAAAGAGAATCTTAGGATCCTTAAAGTTGATAACCGTATAGATTATCGAAATAGAAAGTTGAGAAAAGGTGACAGTTATTTCTGTGAAAAGAAATCTACCGCTCTAGTAGAATTCAATGGAATTTGGGAAGAAATTCTTGTACATGGAACACAAGAATTGATACTGCCTTATCAGGGAAGAGAGCTTAAGCTACAGAATTATGTTAACGGAGCCTGTCGAATATCATTTCAGGAACTTTGTGAAAAGCCTCTGAGTGCAGTGGATTATTTGAACTTATGTAAACATATAAAAGTACTGTTCTTGGAGAAAATCCCAATTATATCCAGTGCCCAAAATGATATAGCTCGGAGGTTTATTCTTTTAATTGATACAGTTTATGAATCCAAAGTACGCTTGGTTTGTCTTTCTGCGGTAGAACCTGAGGGTATTTATTCAAGAGGTAGGTTTAAGAAGGAGTTTTCTCGAACGGTTTCAAGGTTAAATGAAATGAGAGGTGATGATTGGCAAAGAGGGAATATTGACTGAAGTATTGATGTTTAGTCACATGTGGTAATGTGAAATTCATTCTAATTCAAAATATAAATTTCCCGATAAAGGATCTGTTGCAACAAGTCTAATCTTTATCTTGTCGCCTACTTTTACCAATTTGCTATTTTTTAGGTGTTTTCCTCTCGCTCTCTTTCTAGCAAATTTATAATTTTCTTTTTCTTGGCATGTACCTTGAAGGCTAAACCCTCTCACAAAAAAGAATATAACGCTCTTTGTTAAAGAATATACGATACCTTCAAAACTTTCACCGACTAAAGCCTTCAAAAAATAAGCTATATATCGGTGATTGGATTGTCTTTCAGCCATGGCAGAATTTCTTTCCGTAGTATTAAGGTGTTGGCAAATTAACTCAGAGGCCTTCTCATCAATTTGATAGCTGTCGCCATTAACCCAACCAAGGTGAAGGTAAAGTAACCTATGAGTTAAGAGATCCGTATATCTTCGGATAGGCGAAGTAAAATGAACATATTTCTTCAAATTGAGACCAAAATGGCCAATTTCTTTAGTAGTATAATATGCTTGCGTCATAGACTGAAGGATCAACAGACTCATTATATCATGGACTTGGTTAACGCCAGCAAAGGCCAAAATTCGATTTAAATCCTGGGGAGTAATATTCCTTTTACTTTTACTTTCAATCCTCAATATTGAGGCCCCTTTTGATAACTTTGCTAAATTTTCGGTGGTTGGTTTCTCATGAGCCCTATAAATCGTGGGAAGATTGGATTTAGATAAGGTTTCTGCTGCACATGTATTTGCCGTGATCATAAAATTCTCGACAATCTTATGAGATTCTAAATTTTTTTTCTGATATAAATCACTTATTTCTCCAGTTTCAGATAAATCAAACATTGGTTCAGGTATGTTCAATTCTAATCCTTTTTGCATTGATTTAGTCAGAAGAGAGTTAGCTGCGAAAAGATTACCGATCAATTGGTTTATTTCAACATTAGCTGATGTATGATTTTCTGACTCCTTGAAAATATTTTCAACTTCTTCATATGACAAATTGTGCTTAACTAATATTTTACTTCTAACAAATTTGTAGTTTATCTTTTCCCCACGAATGTTCAGTGCAACTTTCAGGGCAATACTACTTCGAATCTTTTTTTCCTCTAAAGAACAAAGGTTATTAGATATTTTCTCAGGCAACATGGGAACGACTGAATCTGCAAAATAGGTGGAGTTTCCACGACGCATAGCTTCTTGGTCAATGGATGATCCCGCAAGTACATAAGAAGAAACATCAGCTATTGCGATCCAGATTTCGCAAAAAACATTATTGCGCGGATAATTCTTCGGAAACATAGCACAAATGGCATCGTCCCTGTCTTTAGCTTTGACTGGATCTATAGTAACAAAAGGAAGATGAGTTAAGTCTTCAAAACATTTATTTCTTAGCGATTGTGTTATGGTTAGCAATTCTTTCTGGACAGAATCAGGAAATTCGAACGGTAAAGAAAACTCTTTTTTTGCTAAGAACGTAAATAGGTCATTTCTATTTGAAGGTCCATGGGATTTCAGGACACTATTGATAATTACTTTGGAATTCTTCTTGGTATCTGGAATATCAATTTCTACGATCTCTCCATCACTTAGGTTTTGAATCTTAGGTTCCTTAACTAAAGTTTTTTTGTCAAAAAATTTATTAGTTGAAAGTATTGTAATTTGTTCTTTTTCTTTTCTAACAACACCGAGACCTCTTCTTGAATTAAGTTTAATAACCCTTAAAAATTGGGCGTTTATATAATTTTGATCCTCCAGAAGACTATTTTTCAGTTTCATCCTAACCAGAATTTTATCCCCAACATTTAATGTATCGTGTGGAATGGTGGAGAACTGAATCGTTACTTTTGGTGGTACTTGCGCAGGAGTCCAAAACGGTGGTTCTAGCAATATTTTTCCAGATTGAGTTTTAGCCTTAAGAACTAATAGATCTACAGTTGCTAATTTTGATTTAACGATTTTTCTACGACGGTATTTTTGAATTTTTCGTTTTGGCAAATGTGGGAATAGTCTGCTCAGTAATAGGTAATACTGCGGACCAATTCCCAAGTGTTTTACAATGTCTTGATGAGTCGTTAAATATTTGTTTGATTTAACAAATTCTTTTATTTCCTGTTCACTCAGGTAGAGCCTCAAAAAAGTCTCTTTATTCATATGCTTTTAACTTTTTACCTAGGCTAAAGATTATTTCTTGGATTTAGCTTTCAATAATTCTAGCGCTTTATCAAGATCCATGCTGTCTAAGTTATTCTTATCTTTAATACCTACATTCGTTTTTTTATACTTAATGTATGGGCCATATCTACCAGTCATTAATTGAATTTCCCCTCCGTCAGGATGCTCACCGATTATTCTAACCACTGAGGTACCTTTTCCTTTAGGTTTCTTTTTAGCTTGTTCAGATATTAATTCAACTGCCCTATTCATACCAATAGATAAAAAGTCTTCTAAATCAGGCACATTTGCATACGAGTTATTATGTTTTAGATAGGGACCGTATGGACCAATTGATGAATGGATAGGCTCGCCATCTTCCGGGTGAATACCTAAAACTTTTGGTAGTTCCAATAAACTTAAAGCCAAATCTAGTGTAACATTGCTAATATCAAAACCCTTTGGAATTGATGTCCTCTTAGGCTTTTCATTATCTTCGGCAATTTCACCTAATTGAACGTAAGGACCAAACCTTCCTGATTTTAAGAAAACTTTAGCTCCAGACTCGTTTTGCCCTAGAACATTATCATCAGTTGAACTAGCCAAGGCTTTTGCAGTCATTACTGAAAAAGGTCTAACAAATTTACAGTTTGGGTAGTTGGAACAGCCGATAAATGCGTTCCCAGTTCTTGCTGTCCTTATCGAAAGTTTACCTTCTTTACAGCTTTGACACTTTCTAACATCTTCACCTATTCCTTTAGGGAAGATATGCGGGGCTAGTATATCATTAATTCGATCTAAGACTGTAGAAATTCTTAGCTCATTTGCTTCATCCAGTATAGGTGAGAACTCTGTCCAAAACTTTTGTAGTATCTCTAACCAAATTGACTTGCCTGAAGAGATATTATCTAAATCTTTTTCTAATTCTGCAGTATAATCATACCCAACATACTTTTTGAAATATTCTGCCAAGAAAACTGAAATGAGTTTGCCTTTATCTTCTGGTATAAGGCGGTTTTTTTCTTTTTTGACGTACTTAACAGCTTGTATTTTGGAAATAGTAGATGCATATGTAGACGGTCTTCCAATTCCAAGATCCACCATCTTTTTTACTAAAGATGCCTCAGTGTATCGAGGTTTGGCTTGAGTGAAATGCTGGTCTGGTATTATTGATTTAATTGCCACATCAGAGCCTTCAGATAGTTGTGGTAATTCTCCAGCATTTGGGGAATTTTGATCTTCGCCATCTGGTACATTAAAAACTTTACGAAATCCATCAAATGTAATGACCCGCCCAGAAGCTTTCATTTTATTGTTACCCACGTTACTTGCCAATATAACAGTTGTGGTTTCTGATATTTCATTTTCCATCTGCGAAGCTAGTGTCCGATTTCGGATGAGTTCATATAATTTCCTTTGACTCTCGTCGATCAGATTTAGATCGGCAGCACTTTTCTGCATATTCGTTGGTCTTATGCATTCATGGGCCTCTTGTGCATTTACTGCCTTGTTTTTGTAAAAACGAGGCTTTTGGGGAAGATATTGTTTTCCAAAGGATTTTTCTATCACGTTTCGGGTTGCAGAAATAGCTTCAGGAGCCATGTCAATACCATCAGTTCTCATATAGGTTATATGGCCTGCTTCATATAGCTTTTGAGCCACTGACATAGTTTGCTGTGTCCCCATATAAAGTCTATTGTTAGCCTCTTGTTGTAAACTAGAAGTGAGAAATGGAGGAAAAGGACTGCGCCTTTTGGGGGTTGAATTAATAGTTTCTATGTGAAAGTTGCATTGAGAAAAAACATGCACTATTTCTTTTGCTTCGGTATCAGTTTTGATCGAATATTTTTCGAGTTTCTTGCCGTTGAATTCAATTGCTTGTGCTTCAAATGTTTTGCCTTCTTGGCTACTAAGATTTGCTCCGATAGACCAGTATTCTTGAGGCTTAAAAGATTCTATTTCCATTTCTCTATCAACGATCAATCGCAAGGTTGGAGACTGAACACGGCCGGCAGATTGCCAGCCAAAACCTACCTTCCGTAGGGATGGAGAAACGGTATAACCCAGTAGATAATCTAGAGCACGCCTTGCCAAATATGCTTCGATTAGTGGCATATCAAGGTCTCGGGGGGTCTCAATTGCTTTTAGGACGGAATTCTTTGTAATAGCATTAAATACTACGCGTTCTATTCGTGTACTATCATTCAGACTTTTTTGATCTCTCAATATTTCAACCAGATGCCAAGAGATAGCTTCACCTTCTCGATCAGGGTCAGTAGCTAAAATCAAATGATTGTCATTGTTAAGAGCTGTCTTGATAGCTTTTAAATATGGATGGCTTTTGGAATTTATCTGCCATTTTAGGGAAAAATTACTATTCGGATCAACTGAGCCACTTTTGTCATCTAAATCTCTAACATGGCCAACAGTAGCCAGAACAGTATAGCCTTTGCCAAGATATTTGTTAATTGTTTTTGCCTTAGCAGGCGATTCTACTATTACTACTGCCATAAGTTTAACTCACTTAACTCGTACCACTTCCACCAACGGTTAAACCACTTATTAATAGGGTTGGTTGACCAACTCCAACTGGAACCCATTGACCTCCCTTACCACAATTACCGATACCTGGATCCATGGAAAGATCATCCCCAACTGCTTGAATATTTTGCATTGCTGTGGGGCCATCACCAATAAGTGTTGCACCTTTAACAGGTGTTTCAATCTTACCATTTTTTACTCTGTAGGCTTCTGTACATGAAAAAACAAACTTCCCATTCGTAATATCTACCTGCCCACCAGAAAATCCTACTGCATAAATCCCATCCTTTAAATCGTTCAGAATATCTTTAGGATTAGTCGATCCTGAGGACATGAATGTATTAGTCATTCTTGGCATGGGTGGATGGGCATAGCTTTCTCGTCTAGCATTTCCTGTGACACTAAGCCCCATCAATCTCGCATTCTGTCTATCTTGCATGTAGTTTACTAGTATACCGTTTTCAATTAGTATATTACGGTTACTTTTTGTGCCCTCATCATCAATTGAAATCGACCCTCTTCGGTTTGGTATAGTTCCATCATCTATGATGTTAACATCTTTTGAAGCAACTTTTTTTCCAAGAAGTTCTGAAAAGGCAGATGTTTTTTTTCTGTTAAAATCAGCTTCTAAACCATGGCCGACAGCTTCATGCAACATTACTCCTGGCCATCCTGGCCCGAGAACTATGTCCATTTCACCTGCGGGGGCGGGCTCAGCTGTCAAGTTAACCCCCGCTATTCGGATGGCTTCGCACACATGGCTTTTCCACTGACTTTCTTGCAGTAGTGTCGAAAGACTATGTCTTCCTCCACCACCTGAAGAACCTGTTTCTCTCTTACCATTTTCCTCTAATACAACAGAAGCGTAAATCCTAGCCATAGGTCTAATATCATTAAATATGTCCCCTTCCGGCCTCATAATGACTATTTCTTGTAATGAGGCACTTATACTAACTGAAACTTGAGTAACTCTACTATCATATTGCCTAGCAAAATCATCAATCTGTCTTAGTAAATCCATTTTGAGTTTGAGCGGAATTGACTGAAATGGATTGGCATCTGTATACAGTTTGACGTTTGTTTTATTCGGTGGTGGAGCCAAATTTTTGTGGTTGGCCGAGTCAATGGTGGCTAACCTAATTGTTTTGGAGGCCTCTTTGATCGATTGCTCAGTTATTTTGGAAGAATGAGAAAAACCTATTTTTTCTCCTGTGACGGTTCTTATTCCAAAACCCTCGTTGATATTAAAGGATGATTGTCGTAGTTTTTTATCATCAAAGACCAGGCTCTCACTTATGTTCTTCTCGATGAAAAGTTCGCCATCATCTGCCCCAATAGTAGTATCTTTCAATATTCGAAGGGTTTTTTGCATGTCTAACTTAGTTTCAAAAGGTTTGAAGGTTGCGTCTATTTCGCTCATTGATATTATCTCTTTTTTTTTTTATCCTGTGATCGTAAGGACAATCAACGAAGATAATTGGAAGTTTAAATATTTTAGTCTCGGTTTTTATAGATAGGTATTTTTTTCATTTAACCTAGTTTTTTGTATCCGACAAACACATATTAAACCTTAGGAGTTTATTTTGATCAATGGGTCATAATTGTATGGAGAGTTTTATGAGGGATGTTTTGAGGTTAGGTGCAAAAATCTTGGCTGGTATAGGTAGTCTGATCAGTTTCAGTTATGTTTACGCTTCAGATCAATTCAAAGATTTAGAGGTTATCGGAAAGCCAGTAGATGGTGGTATCAATTTTCAACCGCCAGTCACCGAACTTGCTAGAGATATACAGTGGTTAGACAATTTTCTGTTAATAATCATTACGATGATTTCAGTATTTGTTATTGTGCTATTAGGGATTGTAATATTCAGATTCAACAGAAAGGCCAACCCTGAACCTGCAAATTTTACGCATCATTCGACTCTTGAGATAACTTGGACTCTTGTGCCCACGGCCATCTTAATAGTCATTGGGGCTTTTTCTTTACCAATGCTATTTAAGCAATTGAATATTCCTGAGTACGATTTGACTATAAAAGCCACAGGGAACCAATGGTATTGGTCTTACGAGTACCCTGATCAGGAGATCAGTTTTGATTCCTTCATGCTCGCAAAGGAAGAATTAGCTGATCATGGTTACCAGGATGACGAATATTTGCTAGCGACTGATAACCCAGTGGTCGTGCCGGTTGGTGCAGTAATAAGAATGCAGGTTACAGGATCAGATGTCCTTCATGCCTGGAAGATACCGGCGTTTGGTGTGCATGTGGATGCTGTTCCAGGCCGATTGAATGAGACCTGGTACAAAGTGGAGAAAGAAGGCATTTATTTTGGTCAATGCTCTGAACTCTGTGGTCTTAATCATTCTTACATGCCAATTGTGGTGAAGGCAGTAACTAAAGAGCGGTACGAAAATTGGTTGCAGAAAGCATCAAAAGAGTTTGCAATGGTTCCTCTGATGTCAAAAATAAAACTGGCTAAAAAGAACTAATAGAGAATTTATAAACAAATAATTAGAGTAAACGAATGGTTCAGTCTGCATTAGAAAATGAAAGCTCATTCAATGAGGCAACAACTCAAGATTACATTGCTCTTTTGAAGTTTAGAGTGATGAGATTGGCAGTTTTTACGGCGGGTGTTGCGCTTGTAATAGCGCCTGCTTCAATAAATCCAGTTGTTGCGATCGGTTCATTAATTTGCATTGGAATAGGCGCTGGGGCAGCAGGTGCTCTGAATATGTGGTGGGATTCTGACATAGACTCCATTATGACTCGAACTTCAAATAGACCAATTCCAGCAGGAAAAATCACATGCAATCAAGCGCTAAGTTTTGGTCTATTCTTGACATTTTTTTCAGTTATGTTTCTGGGTCTTTTTGCTAACCACCTTTCGGCAGCCTTATTAGCAGGTACTATAGCTTTTTACATTTTGATTTATACTATGTTTCTAAAACGGAGGACCTCTCAAAATATCGTCATAGGTGGAGCGGCGGGTGCTCTTCCTCCTGTCATTGGTTGGACAGTCAGTACAAATAGTATAGGCTTTGAAAGCATTCTTATGTTTTTCTTGATATTTTTGTGGACACCACCGCATTTTTGGTCTCTTTGCCTAATGACAAAGAGTGATTATTCAAAATCTAAAATACCAATGCTCACGGAGACACATGGCGAAGAGGAAACAAAACGACAGATTATCCTTTACAGTTTGCTTTTACTTGTACCCTCGCTTTTGATTTCTTTTACTAGCGTCGGAGGTTTATTCTATCTTGTATCTACTCTTATTCTAAATGCTGCTTTTTTATATTTAGCAATTAGTCTGGGTGGGTTTGGACGGTTAAACAAGCCTCTTAGAAGAAAAAGAGAACGGCAACTCTTTTTATATTCCATATTTTATTTATTTGCCCATTTTTCAATTCTAATGGCTGAATTTTTAGCCAAGTTTTTTTTCTCATTTTATAATGATTTCTCAAGGGTTTTAGTATGGTTTTAGATCAATCAAAAGATGAGTTTAATGTTAAGAGAAGGAACAGAAATTTTTGGCTAGCAATATGCTTGGCCGGCTTTATCGTAATGATATTTCTAGTTACAATTGCAAAACTATCTAGCGGTGGGATGATCGAAGGCTTTGATCACACCCTTAGGATGAGTGTTTACAAGGAATAGCGGGATGAGAAAAAGGGATAATAGGAAGACTATTTTTTACCTAGGCTTGCTTGTCGTTTTTATGGGTTCGGCGTCTTTTTTATCTGTTCCATTTTATAATTGGTTTTGCAAGGTGACTGGGTATGGTGGCACCACAAATTATGCTGAATACGAATCTGAAAAAATCTTAAGTCAGCAGATAGAGGTTAGGTTTGATGTCTCATTGGAGAGGGGGCTGGCCTGGGAAGTCATTCCAGCACAGCGAGAACTTCAGCTGAATTTAGGCCAAACAGGTTTAGCATTTTATGAAGCTTTCAACCCAACAAGCAAACCAATAGCTGCGCAAGCTAGTTTTAATGTAGTACCGTTTTCGGTGGGGAATTATTTTAATAAAATTGAATGTTTTTGCTTTACGGAGCAAGTACTGCAACCCGGTGAGAGGGTAAGTATGCCAGTCAGTTTCTATGTTGATCCTGACATGATAGGTAATTTAGAGGCAAAAAATGTGAAGTCTGTTACGCTTTCATATACGTTTTACGAGATTGACCTTCCTGAAACAACAGCTAGTATAGCTCAAAAAACAAAGACGAAATTATAACATAAAATTATAACATAAAAATCTTTCCCATGATGAAGGAAAAAATATGGCGCATGAAAAAAACCATGATTATCACATTTTAAACCCGAGTGTTTGGCCTTTTTTAAGTGCCTTGGGGGCGTTCATTTTATTGTTTGGATGTGTGTTATTTTTTCATGATTACACTTCAGTTGTCATGATATTAGGTTTATTATTGGTACTTTACTGTATGTATGCATGGTGGTCCGATGTGGTAACAGAGAGTCATATTGGAGACCACACACCTGTTGTCAAAATAGGCCTAAAGTATGGTGTGATTATGTTCATAACATCCGAAGTAATGTTTTTTAGTGCTTGGTTTTGGAGTTTCTTTAAGCATGCTCTTTATCCTATGGAGGCGGTTGGGGGAGTTTGGCCTCCTGTAGGTATAGAAACTTTTGATCCTTGGCATTTACCGCTGATTAATACGTTGATTCTGCTCTGTTCTGGGGCAGCAGCCACATGGGCTCATCATGCAATAGCACATGAGAATAACAGAAAGGATTTAGTAAATGGTCTAATTGTTGCTATTTTATTGGGGATGCTATTTACAGTCTTTCAGGCCTATGAATATTCTCATGCTGCTTTCAGTTTTTCAGGCAATATTTATGGTGCTAATTTTTTTATGGCCACAGGCTTTCATGGCTTTCATGTCATAGTGGGAACCATATTTCTGGCGGTTTGTCTAATTAGGGCACTAAAGGGACACTTTACTCCTGAAAGCCATATAGGATTTGAGGCAGCAGCATGGTATTGGCACTTTGTAGATGTTGTTTGGCTATTTCTTTTCGCAGCTATCTACATTTGGGGTGCTTGATAGAATCAACTATGTTTAGACAGGATTTGCAATAATAATTAGTACTCATATGGCGTCTCTTGGGTTTACGATTAATAGGCCCTTCTTTTGTTAAGGAAGCTGATATTCCCTTATGTTTTTGGCATTCTTGGCATGCTCATACTTTCTGGCCTCGGTATTTGGCAAGTTCAAAGGTTAACCTGGAAAAATAATCTAATACGTGAGATTTCAGAAAGTTTAGATATGCGTCCGATTAGTGTTGTGCCAAATGAGATCAATATTGGCTCACAATATCTTTCTGTTAGCGCTAACGGCAAATTTTTAGAGAAGGAATTGCATGTTCTACACTCTCTTAAACCTTATGGCCCTGGATTTAAAGTAATCAAACCATTCAAGCTTTCAAGCAATGAAATTATTCTTGTTGACTTAGGGTTTGTTGAGGAAAAAAATAAGACTAAGGAAAGAATATTTACCGATGAAACTATTAAAGGGAATATTTTTTTTCCAAATGAAACCGATATTTTTACTCCAGATCCTAATCTAGATAGGAACATTTGGTTTGCAAGGAATCTAGATTCCATGGCGAATTATCTAGGAACTATGCCAATCCTTTTGGTATTATCAAATTCTGTTGATAGGGGAGTTATCACAACTCCTCTGAAAGCAAATCTTGTTAATAATCATTTGCAATACGCTGTCACGTGGTTCTCAATGGCCTTAACATGGATTTTTATGTCATTTTATTTGATAATTAGGGTTAGGAAGAGATATAAGCAGGATAGTGGTAACCATGCTTTATAAGTCTACAAGAGGTCAGGTAGAGCCAGTATCTTTTAAGGAGGTTCTTTTTTCAGGCTTGGCATCAGATGGTGGCTTATATATTCCGGAGTATTTTCCCGTATTTGACCCAGGACAGATTTCCAGCTTTGAAAGCATGACCTATGAAGAAGTTTCTTTTTCAATCTTAAAACCATTTGTTGGACATCTTTTTTCAGACCAAGAACTCATGAATATGATTGTAAACGCATATTCACAATTTAAATGTGAAGAAAGGTGTAAAATGGTTAGCCTTTCCGAAAACCACAAATTATTAGAATTATTTCACGGACCTACTTTTGCATTCAAGGATTTTGCGATGCAAATGATTGCTCAGATGTTTAACCAGGCTTTAAAGAAAATCCGAAAGTCTATCACTATTATAGTAGCAACCTCTGGAGATACAGGGGCTGCTGCGGTCAATGCATTTAGCAATTTAGAGTTTATCAATTTGTATGTCTTGTTTCCCAAAAACCGCATTTCAGAGATTCAGCGCCGTCAGATGACTACGAAAAAGGCCTCGAATGTTTCAGTAATATCTGTGAATGGTAACTTTGATGATTGTCAATCTATAGTGAAGTCAATTTTTTCTGATCAGGATTTTTCAGGGAAAATTTCGCTTACGGGTGTCAATTCTATCAATTGGGCAAGAATAATTTCCCAAGTTGTTTATTATTTTTTTGCAGCAAGTCGCTTAGCATCAGATGCTACATTAGATTTTTGTGTACCAACTGGAAATTTTGGAAATATTTATGCCGGCTATGTGGCTAAAAAACTTGGAGCAAATATTGACAAACTTATAATAGCAACAAACCAAAATGATATTCTTCACAGAGCACTAAGTTCTGGTCAATATAGCAAAGGAGAGGTTTTCAAGACTTTTTCTCCTTCAATGGATATACAAGTTTCTTCTAACTTTGAAAGGATGTTACATGATGCTTGCCGCGGAAACTCTAGTATAGTTCATGATAAAATGCGGAGCTTGCAATCAAGTGGATCATATAACATAGACTCCGATACCCTCAGATGCTTGAAAAAAGATTTTGTTAGTGGGAGTGTCAAAGAGCAAGAAACTTTGGATGAGATACGAAAAACATTCTTGAATACCAAGACAATTGTTTGTCCCCATACAGCCGTTGGGTTAAGGGTTTCAAAAAAGTTTTTGGATAAGGCAAAGATTACTATTAGTCTGGCAACCGCTCATCCTGCGAAGTTTGGTGATGCTGTTGAGAAAGCTATAGATACCGATATAATCCTACCCAAATCCTTAAAAGCATTATATTCTAAGGAAGAAAAAGTTGTTGAGGCTCCTAACGATGTGTCTTATCTTAAGGCTTTGATTAAGAGGGAAGGCTGATTTGACTATTTATTTTGATACCTTACCCAGTGGTATAAAGGTCCTTACCGAAGAAATTCCCACCATAGAAAGTGTGTCTGTTGGTGTGTGGATCGGTGTAGGAAGTCGAAATGAAAATAAGAAGGAAAGTGGAATTGCTCACTTCTTAGAGCACATGGCTTTTAAAGGTACAGAGAAGAGAAGTGCATTACAAATAGCAGAGTCTATAGAGAATGTGGGTGGATTTATAAATGCATATACTAGTAAAGAGATAACTTGTTATTATGCAAAAATTCTCAAGGACGATTTGCCACTGGCGGTGGATATACTTTCTGACATAATTTCAAACTCAGTATACAAAAAGGAAGAAATCGAACGGGAAAAAGGTGTAATCCTTCAAGAGATTGGTCAAATCCGAGATGCCCCAGATGAATTTATCTTTGAACTACTTCAAAAAGAGGCATTTTCGGACACCGAACTTGGAAGGTCTATATTGGGCACTGTAGACAACGTTAGTTCTTTTAAGCGGGATGATTTTATTCGATTTATAAAAAACAATTATTTCTCAGATAGAATGGTTGTTTGTGGTGCGGGAAATCTAAATCATCATGAATTGTGTACACTGGCTGAAAAATTTCAACCCGTTGAGGGAGATAATCATAAATTAGAGCCACAGAAAATCCCATTCTTAGGAGGAGAAAAAAGAGTTGAAAAGGATCTAGAGCAGGCTCACTTTGCTATCGGGTTTGAAGCACCTTCCAATAGGAGTCCACAACTTTATGCTGGCAAAGTTTTTTCCGTATTGATGGGTGGTGGGATGTCTTCTCGATTGTTTCAAGAGATTAGAGAGAAGCGGGGACTTTGCTATTCTATTGGAACTTCCTTTGATGGTTATTCTGATATTGGAATGCTTCTATGTTATTCGGGGACAGCGGGTGAGAAAATAAAGGAACTTTCTGAAGTAATAGCTATAGAATTCAATAGATCAGTTACAGATATAACTGAGGTTGAAGTTGAAAGAGCAAAAACCCAACTGAGAGCCAGTTTACTCATGAGTCTTGAAAGCTCTTCTAGTCGGAGTGAAAGGCTGGCAAGGGGCCTGATTATCTGGGAAAGGATAGTAGAAGTTCAAGAGACAATATCCAAGATTGATGATGTTACTTTACAAGATGTGAAAGATTTTGGTTCAGTTATATTTAATGATCCAAGCCCAGCAATGGTTTTATATGGCCAGGTTAGTGCAGCCCCAAAATTAAATGAGTTTTGTTCCAAACTTCAAAATTGATATTAATTTTGATTACCTTTCGTCAAAAAAACAAACCCCTATTTGTCACTGAGAGATTGCTAATAAGATTGCCCAGCATGGATGATTATGAAAATTGGGTTAAACTTCGAAGAAAATCGGCAGAATTTCTCAATAAATGGGAACCTGAAAAGACCAGAGAATTTTATTCAAAGGAATCTTTCCAGACAAGGGTTAGTTGGGCAAAAAGAAATTTTAAATTAATTAAAGCTTTACATTTGTTCCTTTTTCTCAGGACTGATGATAGCCTCATAGGTGGATTGACCTTAGATAATATTCGTCATGGCCCATTTAATTCTGCAAGTCTCGGGTATTGGTTAGGGGAAGAATATGCAAATAATGGATTTATGACGGAAGGCTTGAAAGCTATAATACATTATGCAAATAAGACCTTGAACGTCACTAGGCTTGAAGCTGCCACATTACCAAATAATGTTGCATCAAAAAGAGTTTTGGAAAAATGTGATTTCAAGTATGAAGGCGTTGGTCAGAGCTATCTTCAAATAAATGGTCGATGGAGGACCCATGTATTGTATGCCAATATTAATAAGTATCGGCGCGGAAGTACTAGCTAAGGCAAGGTTGTTTTTTTAATGAAAAATGAAACAGATAATTTTGTCAATTTTTTAAGAAAGAAGATGACTTCGAAAGTGGTTACCCTAGTTGGATCAGATTCCGTATCTGATCCAAGAGATCGTTTAGTTAATAAATCCAAGGTGTGTATTAAGCCAAAAACCACAAAAGAGGTTTCTATTATTTTGAAGGAAGCCAACCAAAGAGGTATTCAATTGGTTCCTGTTGGAGGAAGTACAGGCCTAGTCGGGGGGCAGATAGCAGAAAGCGATCACCAAGTCTCTATATCGCTTGAGAAGATGAATGCCATACATTTTTCTGAAGAAGATAATCTAGTCACAGTACAAGCAGGAGCAGTTTTGGCAGACATAAAGAAAGTAACTTCTGATGCTGGAAGATTTTTTCCATTGAGCATAGCTTCTGAAGGCTCATGCCAGATTGGTGGCAACTTAGCCACCAATGCAGGTGGTTTGAATGTACTAAGATACGGAAGCATACGGGACTTATGTCTTGGGATAGAGGCGGTTTTGCCTAATGGTAATATTGTGTCATCTATGAAGGCCTTAACAAAAAACAACATGGGTTTTGATATTAAAAGCTTGCTGATCGGTTCTGAAGGAACTTTAGCAGTGATAACTGGAGCAGTTTTAAAGACCTACCCATTACCTATTGATCCTATGACAGCCATCATTTCCATAAATGAACCTGCTGAAGCTTTAAATTTATATAACGTAGCATCCAATAAATTTGGTGATACATTAATGGCCTTTGAATTAATAAAGTGCACAGGGGTAGATTTCCTAAAAAAGGCAGGTTTTAAGGTTAGATATCCTTTTTCAAAAAGAGCTCCTTGGATCATTTTAATAGATTTCGACGTTCATGTCGCCTCCGTAAATCTTCGAGAAGAGGTAGAGAAAACCCTTTGCGAGGTTTTTGATAAAAACTGGGTTAATGAAATTGTTATTTCTAATAGCTTAGAGCAGAAGCGAGAATTCTGGAGAATGAGAGAGTTGATACCATCAGCCAATAGAAGGATTGGTTCTTTATGTTCTAATGATATTTGTGTCCCTATAAAGAAAATTCCAGAATTTATTAAAGAAGCAGATCAAACCTTGATGGCCATTTCAGATAAAATAGAGATAAACTGCTTTGGTCATATGGGAGATGGAAACCTCCATTACAATGTTTTCCCAATTTCAGAGGAATCTAGAGAGAGCTTAGAGCAATATCGACCGGAAATTATAAAAAATATTAATAACTTAGTTAGGAAGTTTTCGGGTTCAATAAGTGCAGAACATGGAATAGGTAGATTAAAATCAGCGGAGTTAAAGTTATATGAAGATCCAGGAAAATTTAATGCTATGCTTGCTATCAAATCTGCGATTGACCCAAAAGGTATATTGAACCCTGGAGTAATTTTTAATAAAGGATCCGTTAAATTGAAACAGGTTTAGGAAGGTCTTTCCAAGGAGAATTTCTCTAATACTGTGGTATAGTCCTTGTAGCCCAAGCGAGCAATGGGATTAAAGGCAAGAATATCGAAAATTCCTTCCTTGATAAATTTGTCAGACAGATGAACCCCAACGACCTCACCAATAATCATGTTATTATTCTTCCCTGGGAGTTTAACCAACTTAAACAATTTGCATTCGAGTGAAGCTGGTGACTGAAAAATACGGGGAGGACTAACCAGTTTACAATTAGCTTTCTCTAGTTTTGAAATATTAAACTCATCAATATCTTTAGGATAGTTTCCGGAAGTTAGATTCATACTCTTTAATAATGGTTTACTAACGGTATTTACCACGAATTCTTTCGTTTCAGTTATATTTGATAGGCTATCCTTAATTCCCATGTTATCAGGTTTTTTCCCATTCGTCGCGAACATTACCATAGGAGGATCATCTGCTATTGCATTAAAAAAACTATATGGGGCGAGGTTCACATTGCTATTCTTATCGATAGAGGAGATCCACCCTATTGGGCGTGGTGCTACTATAGCCTTGAAGGGGTTATGAAGTAATTTGTGGCCAGTTTTAGGGGTATAGAACATTGAATTTGTATTAAAACAGTTTCTTAAAGGGACTAATTATTCCATTAGCTTTTTGCTAGGGTACTAATTATATACTATATCATAAGATCAATTAGATTAGATGGCAATTCGATAAAAAGATTTACTTAGTATTAAGATGATTCAATTTAAAAAAGAGGGTGAAAAGGATTGGGAAGCTGTAGAAAATCTATTGGATTTAGCATTTTCTCCAAGTAGGATACATTTGAGTTCGTATTCGTTGCGGAAAGATGTGCAAAGAGTAGAGTCACTATGTTTCATAGCAAAAGATGAATTGGGTGATGTCTTGGGTGTAGTTCGTCAGTGGCCTATTCTTATTGGTAACGATCCAAAAAGTGATTCACTTCTCACAGGGCCAGTGGCAGTTCATCCAATAGTGCAGGGCGAAGGAATAGGATCCACTCTATTGAGATTATCCCTAAATAAATCAAGAGTTAATGGCTGGAAAAGATCTATATTAATAGGAGATATCGATTATTATAGAAACTTTGGTTTTAGGCAGCAGACAAAACAAAAAATAACCTTTCCTCCTCCTACCGACCCCAGAAGAGTTTTGTTCTTAGAACTTCAATTAGGTTCATTTGAGGGATTAACTGGTGAGGTGCGCAAATATGTGTGAGAGGTCTTCTATGCTGTGTTATTAGCCATTTTGGCACTATATATATTTGTCTCTTCGAGATATTTTGTTATGGGTAGCCGTACTGTTTCAATATTTTCCTCTAAACAGCCAGTTATTAATGCCTTGATTTCAGATAGAGAAACACTTCTAAGTAAAGATTTCACAGGTCCAATGCAATCAGGTTGCATAGAAAGCGTTCTAAATCCCAAGGCAGATAATACAAGTGCTTCTATAGGTTTACCAGCATCCTCACCACAGAAACTTAATGGAATTTTGGATTGGTTACATCTTTCACAAATTAAACTTAAAAATGACAAGAAACTCGTGCTTAATACATCGTATCTTCTTCGGACTTTTTCATTTTCTCGATCAGCTGCAAAAAAGAACTGTTTCAAGTCATTCCCTCCAACCATTATGAAATCTGCATTTTTAAAGAATGATTCTGAGGCAAAAGCAAGACTTGGTACTTCGAGCATAGCACCTACCATTATAGATTTCGGCACAAGATGTTTTCGCCGTTTCTCTCTAACTATTTCTGAGAGTATTATTTCCTTAGCTTGATCAAATTCGGTAGGCTTGGCTACTAGCGGAATTACAATGTTCAGATCTCGGCCATGGGCACCTCTTATTAGTGCTTGGGCTTGCATCTTGAATACACCTGATTTTTCCAACGAAAGTCTTATCGCTCGCCAACCTAGGGCAGGATTTGGCTCTATTTCAGGTGTTATACTTGGTAGTATTTTATCGGAGCCAACATCTAATGTTCTAAAGAAAACAGGCAAACCTTTGGCAGAGTCCAATACTTTAGAATAAATTTGTGCCTGTTCAGATCGTTTAGGTACAGTATTACTGATCAAAAACTGCAATTCTGTACGGTAAAGTCCGACACCTTCAGCCCCTGATTTGGCTAAAGAAGGAAGATCAGCCATTAATCCTGCGTTAATCATTAAGGAAATCTTTATACCATCAAGTGTCACAGCACTAAGGTCTCTAATTGCTAGGAAAGATTCCTGGGCCTTAGTTCTCATGGATAGTTTGCTAGTATATGCTTGTATCACTTCCTCCTCAGGTCTTAGATTAATCATTGCTTGATCGCCATCCAGTATCACCCTATCTCCATGTGCAGCCTTTTCAATAATTGCTTTAGCTTGTATCACTAGGGGTATATTCAAGGCTCTACAAATGATCGTAGCGTGGCTACCTACAGAACCCTCTTCCAGAATCACTCCTTTCAAATGCTCATGCATAGAAATTAATTCAAGGGGGCTAACATTTCTTGCCAGCAAAATTGGAGAAGTGATTGTTCCTAGTTTCAATTTTGATTTCTGTTTAGTTAGTATCTTGAGTAAAGTGTTGGAGATCTCATAGAATTCATTGAGACGCTCCTTAAAATAGTAATTTTGGACCTTAGCTATCCTTGCTTTGGTTTCTGTTTGTTCTTTTTCCACTGCAACAGTTGCTGAAAGCCCATTATCTATAGATACCTCCATTCTATTGAGCCATCCCTTGTCTTCGATCAGTAACTTGTGGGTTTCAAGTATTTCCAAAAATTCTCTTTTTTGTTTAAAGTGTTTTCTGCTAATGTTTTCAGATAATTCATTTTTTAATTTGGTTAGTGCTACATTGAGCTTTTCTTTTTCCAAAATTGGATTATCAGCAACTGGATTAGTAATTTTTATTTCAGGGTTTAGGAGAACTACTGTTCCCAGAGCTACTCCCTCTTTACCTATAAGGCCGATGGCTGTGAAAGGGCCTTTCTTTTCTTGGCTTAATTTGTGTTTGTTCCCTGATTCTGTAAACACTCCAAGTTCTGCCATCTCAGCTAATACCATCGCAACAATCTCTAATCCATAAACTTCATCATCACTGTATTCTCTTTCGGTGAGGTTCTGTATCACCAGGACGCCTAGAACCGTACCAAGACGTTGTATAGGTACTCCGAGAAAGGATTTAAATCTCTCTTCACCCGTTTCTGGGAGATATCGAAAACCTTTTGTTTTGGCTACCTTTGAAGTGTTAATAGGTTCGGCATTTTCAGCAATTTTTCCAACTAAACCTTGTCCAAGCTTCAATTCAGAATAATGTACGGCAGTAGTAAAAAGGCCTTCCGTAGCGTACAATTCCAGAACATCATCGGTTCTCCTAAGATAGATTGAGCATACTTCGGATTCCATTGAAGTGGCAATCAATTTCACAATTTCGTTAAGCCTAGCTTGTGCTTCCCCTTGTTCAGCCAGTGTCTGTTTCAATCTTTGTAAGAGTATTCTAGAGTCAACATTTTTTTTTGGTGGGATCATTAAGCCAAAGCCCTTCCAAGTTCAAAAGCTTCGTGAAGGGCTTGTACTGCCAACTCAAGGTATTTCCCATCAACCAGAACGGAAATCTTAATCTCAGAAGTGGATATTACTTTGATATTTATGTTTTCCTCTCCAAGTGTTTTGAACATGGTTTGTGCTACACCTGAGTGACTTCGCATTCCTATTCCTACAATTGAAATCTTAGCAACCTGCTTATCTTCAACCAATTTAGCATAATTGAATGCCTTGTCTGCTTTTCCTTTCTCAAGAGACTTTCTTGCAGCATTTACTTGGGAAGTTGGGCATGAAAAAGTAACATCTGCCAATCCATCTTCCGATATGTTCTGTATTATCATGTCCACATTAATATTTGCTTGGGAGAGGTAATGGAAGACACTACCAGCCATGCCTGGTTTATCCCTAATTCCGACAATTGTAACTTTTGCCTCGTCTCTGGAAAAAGTTATTCCTGAAACTATACTCTTTTCCATAATGTCCTCCTCATCACATACCAAAGTACCAGAGCCGTTAGTAAAGCTGTTCAGTACTCTAAGCTTAACTTTATAGTTCATGGCCAACTCAACTGATCTTGTTTGTAATACTTTTGCGCCCAGCGAGGCTAGTTCTAGCATTTCTTCATATGAGATCCTTTCCAATTTTTGTGCATTTGGTGTTATTTTGGGATCAGTGGTGAAAACTCCATCAACATCCGTATATATGTCGCACCTATGAGCTCCAAATGCTGCAGCCAAAGCAACTGCCGTGGTGTCTGAGCCACCACGTCCCAAAGTAGTTATTCTCCCATTATCACTAATGCCTTGGAAGCCTGCAATGACTGCAACCTGCATCCCAAGAAAGAACTTCTCTTGTAAATTCTTGATGTTTATTTCTTTAATTCTTGCATTAGAATGATCGTCGGTTGTTTTCATTGGAATTTGCCAACCTTGCCAACTTCTTGCATTAATTCCCATACTTTGTAATAGGAGTGCAATTAATCCTGCAGACACATTCTCGCCTGACGAAACGATTACATCATATTCTCTTGCATCATATAATGGGGAGATTTGTGTGACCTTACCAATTAATTCATCGGTTGTTCCTGCCATAGCCGAAACAACTAGTATTACTTGGTTTCCATTTTCCACTTCTTTTTGAATTTTCGAGGTAACGCTCCTCATCTTTGACAAGCTGGCAACGGAAGTGCCCCCAAACTTCATAACTAATCTTGACAAATTGTATGTACCTCTCTTAGCTTTTCAGTTGCCCACCGAATACAACAGTCAATGCAAAACCTAATTACTTTTTATATAATACCAAGGCAAAGGAGCTATGGGGATCCCATCTTCAGATAAAGATTTAGCCTGTTTCAGAGTTGCATTACCATAAATTGATCTTTCAGGAGAATTTCCATCATGAATAGCACGCGCTTCCTCGGCGAATTTATCTCCTACGTAGTCACAATTTTTTTCTACACTCTTTCTTAATTCCTTAATTAGAGAATCTTCTTTTAGTTTTAGCTGAGGGAAAGGCTCCTTAACCATTTTATCAGTTTTAGGCTTTACGCTAGGAGCCATTAAAGACTTAGAAATAGAATTGCTTCCACACACTTCACAAGCCAGAAGATTTGAAGATTTCAGTTTGTCAAAAGCGTCAGATGAGGCAAACCAGCTATCAAATTGATGATGGTTTTCGCATTGCAGGGTGTACTTTATCATTCTTTATGGTTTCTTAAATTTCTAGTTTATCTTTGTTTTTTCTCTCGTCTAGTAGAAATAGGTTGGAATGCTATAGCTATATGGCTAGCGCAATAAGGCTTGCCACTTTCTGCTTGATGTCCACAAAACCAAAATTCAGAAGTCGCTGGATCACCTATAGGCCATTTACATGTTCTTTCAGTAAGCTCCAATAAGGATAACTTTTTAGATTTTTTCTCTATCTCAATCATATTGGCCAAGGCTTCTTTATCGAACTCAGATACGCCATTTTCAGCATTAGGCTCTATATTCTCCTTCATAAAATCATTATCTTTATCGTATTGCCCGTTGGTTCGTTCTCTTTTTTTTGCTGAGATTTGGGATGGTTTTCTTCCTCTTTTCTTTGTGGGCTTAACATCCATGTCCGTTTGCTTATTATGTTTTGAAGGACTTTTCTCGGTATTAGTAAGCCCCTTCAATGGTGGTAGGTTCGAGAATGGATTTTTCTTTTGCACCAGTTCAGTTTTGTCTTTGGTTTTGCCACTTCTTTCAGATAAACCTAATCTATGGATTTTGCCTATTACCGCATTTCGAGATACGCCCTCGCCCAATTCATCGGCTATTTGGCTCGCGCTTTTACCACTTTTCCACAAATTTGTTAGTATTTCTACTCTTTCACGGGTCCAGGCCATGGGTGCTTTTCCTTAAATAAATTCTTCGGATTTTCTAATCTATGCTCTATGATAAATCATATCTATAAATACTCCAGTGCTAAAAATAATATTGTAATTCATTCCCAAAATTATAAACATGATAAGTATATCTACTATAGGATTCTTTAATTTCAAGAACTTTATTTTGGGAAAAAGGTCGAAAGTATTCAAGGTATATTCAACACTACTAAATTAAACACCACTACCCAACTATAAAGTCAAAATATTAACTAACCCACTTATTGTAATTAGGTTTTTCTGGTGATGGCTTTTGTTGAAATTTTAATTTAAACTCTTTATTGTTCTGACATGGAAAAGTATTTACTACCAGTCTTTAACAGAAAGCAGATTTCCTTTGTCAAAGGTGAAGGAGTCTGGTTAGAAGCGGATGATGGCTCAAGATACTTGGATATTGGGGCTGGTATAGCTGTTAATGTGTTGGGCCATTGCAACAAAAATCTAGTTTCAGCGTTGAGAAATCAAGCTCAAGAATTGTGGCATACATCTAATTTATACAGAATAACCAATCAAGAAAAATTAGCCAAAATCCTTATATCTAATACCTTTGCAGACGTAGCTTTTTTCACCAACTCTGGTACCGAGTCTACTGAATGTGCCATAAAAATGGCAAGAAAATTTCACTCGAATAGAAACGATAATCGTCATGAGATAATTTCTTTCGATGGATCCTTTCATGGCAGATCTATAGGGGCTATCTCTACTTCTAGCTCTCAAAAAATGAAAGAGGGTTTTGGGCCACTTTTACCTGGCTGCAAATCTGTTGATATGAATGACGAACGTGCACTAATTAATAGTATAACCCCTAAAACGGCAGCAGTTATAATTGAACCTATTCAGGGAGAAGGTGGTATAAAGATTGTACCAAGTAAAACGATTCATTTACTTAGGGATATTTGTGACAAATTTGGTGTTCTATTGATTTTTGATGAAGTTCAGTGCGGTGTTGGTAGAAGCGGTAAGCTGTTTGCCCATGAATGGGTAGGGATTGTTCCAGACATCATGACGATAGCCAAAGGTATAGGAGGAGGAATGCCACTAGGAGCATGTATAGCAACAAAAAGAGCGGCAGAGGGAATGACTACAGGTTCTCATGGCACTACTTATGGTGGAAACCCTTTAGCTTGTGCAGTTGGTTGTGAAGTGCTTAATCAAGTGCTTTCAGAAAAATTCTTACCAAATGTAATAAAGATATCGAACTATTTTTCTCAGAAATTAAAAGCTATAGTTGATAGCTACCCGTCCATCTTCAAGGAAGTAAGGGGAACAGGGTTAATGTTAGGTTTGAAAATGAATATCAAAAATGACCTTTTTGTAGAGACAGCTTTTAATCAAGGAATACTAACTGTGCCAGCATCTGAAAACGTTGTCAGAATTTTACCACCACTAAATATCACCGAATCTGAAGTTGATTTGGCTATAGGATTGTTGACCAAAACAGCCGAAAGTATTAGGCTTTGAAACATTTTATAGACATTCGAGAAATTGATTTAGATCAACTGAGGATCATGCTAAAGGATTCTGCGTGTCTAAAGAAATCAAGGATTGGATCGCACATGGGGGGCATAGATACCAACCCGGTATTAAGTGATCGAGTGGTGGCTTTGCTTTTCAAGAAACCATCAACTAGAACGAGATTTTCGTTTGATGTAGGTGTAACTCAAATGGGTGGGAAATCAATATCTGTTTCTAGTGATGATATGCAGTTGTCGAATTCGGAAAAAATGTCTGACACTGCTCAAGTTTTATCTAAATATGTAGATATGATTGTACTTAGAACAGATGACCATCACGATTTCCTTGAGTTAACAGAAAATTCTATAGTTCCAGTGATAAATGGGTTGAGTAATACTTCTCACCCATGCCAAGTTTTGAGTGACATTTTTACCTATGAGGAACTTATGGGTCCAATCAAGGGTAAGAAAATCGTATGGCTGGGGGATGGTAACAATGTTTGCAATAGTTATATACATTCAGCAGAAAAGTTTGATTTTGAGTTTGTTTATTCCGGTCCCGAAATATTGAGGCCATATAAATCAATAGATTCACTTAATTGTGACTTCGAACAAGATCCAGAAAAGGCTGTAGAAAGCGCAGATCTATTGGTAACTGATACCTGGTTCTCAATGCACCAGACTGAGTCAGAAAGAAATGAACGCGCGAACCTTATGAAAGATTATTGCATCACCAAAGATTTATTAAAGGGTGTCAAATCAGAATGCTTGATATTTCATTGCATGCCCCTTTATCGGGAAAAAGAAATTAGTTCTCAAATTGCTGAGCAATTCTTTAGAGTTTTTCTAACTCAAGCCGAGAACAGACTACATGTGCAAAAATCAATTATGAAATGGTGCCTTTTTTAGGGCTCTTTCAATCATTTTGATGAGATTAGTTTTGTTTTTTGCTTAATTCTTCCAGAACATTAAAACCATCTTTTGTCAGTTGAAAGTGGCCGTCCAAAGTGTTGTATGCCCATTCAGCACTTTGCCTCAGACCACCTAGCGGATAAATATGCAATCCTTCTATTCCAGTCTCTATCTCATCTAAGTGGGGTTTCACTAACTCTCTTACGAGACGGTCGGGAAACTGTGTTTTAATAAGGTTAATCATTTTACTGCCTTTCTTCCTGAGAAAATGCATAGAATTACCAATACCGCAAGCAATTGAATATTTGAGTAGAGTAGATAATTTAGCTACACCTGGAATCCCAATAATAATCGGTAATTTGTTACCCTCTGAATTAATATTTTTTGCCCAATTCAGCACTGTTTTGGAGTCAAAGCAAAATTGGCTTATGATAAAAAAGGATGCGTCTGTCCTGTTAGCAATTTCATTCTTAAGTAACAAGGCCTTACTGATTTCCTTGTCTGAAATGTCGGGACTTCCTTCAGGATGACCGGCGACGCCAATTTCTGTTATGCCATATTTGTCAAAAATCCCTGTTTCTAGCAGGCTTATAGTATCAGGGTAAGGACCTAGTTGACTCTTTCCAGCACCTGCTACTATTAAAATTTTTTTAACTCCAGCCTCTCCAGTGACCCTCTGGACATAATCTTCAAGTATCTCTTTTGAAGCTATCGACCGAGCAGCAAAATGAGGAGCCGGATTGAAACCTGCCAGGCGGATTTTTTTTGCTGTTTCTACAGTTTCTTCATAATTCGTTCCGGGTAGAAATGTAATATATATAGTAGTGGAGGGTCTGATAAATTCTGAAAGGCTAACAATTTTTGATAAACCAATAGGCGTGACCTCTAAGGAAAAATCTTTGAACATCTTCGTTATGTATTTACGTTCCAAATCATTGGTGATTTCTGTCGTGTTATCGGATACATTCATACTTTTTCCTCTGATGTTCAAGAAATACAGATGGTTTACAGTCGCAATTACTTATTATTCTAATTTATGAAGAGATGTCTTTGCCGGCTATATTCCTCTGGATGATTATCTAAGTTATAAATTTGGTCAACAGGTTAGTTAGAAGGAAAAGACATTTTTATTTAGATAGAGTCGTTTAATAAGGTATTCAATGCTTAAATTGGTTGATTTCCGCAGATATAATTCACTATAATCAAAATGTTTTAAGGAGTCCCCATGACCAAATTATCTGTGCTTTACTGGCAAGACATACCGACACTTGTTGAGGGTAGAGATGAAGATGGGGTTCAGAAAATAGAGCTTTCTAGGCGTTTTAGCGAACTTGTTGACATGGTTGCAATGCGAAAAGGGTTAGTCGGGACAGATGAATATCTACAAAATTGGAAGCGCAAAAGGTTGTCAGCTTCTGATATGCCAGCCAAACAAAGTGTACATATTCTAGCGCAGGAGTTTGAGGAACGATTCGAAAAAATCAAAAGTGATGCTCTAGCGAGTCTTAAGTAAGTTAAGGTTAGTGGTGTTTACCAGCTCAAAATTTGAAAAAATTATTTTTACGACACCTGAAGTTAATATCGCTAAATTACTTCGAATTCATGGCTACAAGAAAAATCAAAAAATAAAACCTGTTATTCAAGATGCAGCCATTAAAGCTGTTCGAAGACTTCAATATTGTTGTGAACCTCAGGGAGTTTTCTTTCTTCAGGAGATCCACCGGCTTGAGGCAGACAGATTAATTCTTTTGTCGGGTATAGAGTTTAATTGTGCAGTTTTTGAAGACATTTTAGCTGGAAGTACACATATCATTTCATTTGCAATAACTTTGGGAAACAGAACAGATGAAATAATAGATTCTTACGCGAGGAATATTAATGAACCTTTGGCTAGTCTTTTCTTAGAAACAGCTTCTCGACTTTGCCTAGAGCAAATTTTGAGGATGGCAAGATCCAAACTTGTAACGTATTCTCTGAATAATGATATGAAACTGGGGAATAGGATGGCACCTGGTTACAGTTACAAAGTGCGCCCAAGCAATGAACGCGTGATGTGGAATTTAGAAGAGCAAGCTAAATTATTTGATACTTTCCAGAAATTTGATATTCCCGTCATTTTAATGGGAAGTTCTGCTATGCTACCCAGAATGAGTAGGTCAGGTATTTTTGGTTTGAAAAATTTGGCCCTTGCTAGTACAAATTCTTCTAATTAAAAATGCTAACATATTGGGTTATGGTGCCCGCTGCCGGACTCGAACCGGCACGACTGTTAGGTCGAGGGATTTTAAGTCCCTTGTGTCTACCAATTCCACCAAGCGGGCATGATGTTTAAGTCCTTGTTACTAATAGATTTATTCACACTCTACTCACTTACTCTACTAACTGAAGTGTAGCACAAAATGTCACAAATATCACAAAATACTACACCAATTTCTCCAAGTTGCTTACAGCGCTCTAGCTTCTTGGTTGTTGAGCGAGAGTACCTCGTGGTGGTCAATACTGTACTATGGTCCATAATTTCCTTTATGCTCACGTATATTGGCATACCTTTTTGCATCAGGCGATAAGCATTCGTATTTATCCCGGTATGCCAAACTACACCAGGGAGGTCAAGATTTGTTCTTAACGGACATTATCTATCTGTTTAACAATTTTCCTTTTGAGTAAGTGATCAATCCTTTTTAATCAGTTTAGCATGTGTGTTATTAATTTTTTTGAGCAAAGCGAGTGAGATTATCCTTCTGTTTCTCCGCAATAGACATGTTAAGACTAATTATTATTATATTTACATTAATTAGGTAAGGCTAGGCCTCCTACCTCGCCCCATTCTGTGCTCGATCTTGACTCGGTATGATTCTTTAAGGTTTAACTGTTTCTGTAGGCTTTTCCGTGCGACTATTCCATCCCCTTTAAGAAAAGGACTTATGCTTTATCGTAGCATTTTTAACAGCAGTTGCTGGGATATGAATAAGCCATCTAATTCTAAAATCTATGTTTGCTCTTTAAATTTCTCCGTTAAGATATTATGTCAAATATTCGTGGTAACGAAATGATTTTTTGGAGAAAGATATGTTACAAGTAAGTATAACTTATTTGGCTATGTTGGGTTTATTTGTTTGCGCAGAGCTAATAGTACTAACTAATTTCATCCAGCCATTGTTTTCAAAGCACATCGGGCACCTCATGAGAGAAAACACAAATTTTCTTTTTGCTGCAGTTTTTTATTTGTTTTACGTTGCAGGCGTTTACTGGTTTGCTACAAAAGCTGGTCTCAGATCAGACTCATTGGCAGTCGCAATTTTTTCAGGTGGTTTCCTAGGTTTAATAGCATTTGGGACATTTGAATTGACAAATCATTTGATTCTAAAAGACTGGAAAATAGTGTTGGTTTTCATAGATACTTCTTGGGGAATCTTGATTTCAGGGGCGATGGCTGCCGTTGGCTACCAAGTTCACAAATGGATAGAACAGGCACCATAACTGACTATCATAGATCCATGCCAGAAAATGTTTGTTGATATCTGATCCGTTCCTCATCAGTTATCTTATGGAACAAAATGTCTGGAACAAAGATTTTATGTCCATCACCTAATGTGTTCAGGAAAGAGTCCAGACTTTCGGGCCATTTGGTTACTTTAGAAAATTGGAAATGATCCCGAATTTTTCCACATGTGAACGGTATGAATGGTTCCGAAACTAGCGAATACAAATTAATAAGATTTAATGAAAACCTAATAATCATCTTAGATTTTTCTGGATTTTCTTTCAAAATTGACCAGGGTGCAGCTTTTTGTAAGTACTCGTTTCCAGTTACCCATATACTACGAAGTGCATTGCAGGATTTTCTTATCTCGATATTTTGCATAAGATCTTTTAAGCATTTATAGTGGTAGTCTAATTTTTTTATAGTTTCTTTCTCTAGTTGACCATATATTTGGGTCTCTGGAATTACATTCCCAAATTTTGAAACAGAAAAATTTGCTACTCTAGATATAAAGTTCCCTAAAACATCCGCTAAATCTTTGTTGATTGTTGATTGGAAGCTTTCCCAAGTAAAGTCAGTATCTGAACTTTCCGGAGCATTAGCGAGCAACCACCACCGCCAGTAATCTGCTGGGTAGAGATCTAATGCTTGATCCATAAATATGCCACGTTGTTCACTTGTAGAGAATTTTCCTCCCTCGTAAAGCAGCCAGTTAAATCCTTTTATGAAATCTACTTGCTTCCAGTTTTCTCCAGAACCAAAAATAGTAGCTGGAAAAGAAATTGTGTGGAAAGGTATATTATCCTTCGCCATGAATTGAACATAAGAAACATTTTCAGCTCCTTCATCAATTAACCACCAACGTTTCCAGGACATGTCTGGTAATTTATTCTTGTCAGACCATTCTTTGGTTGTAGCTATATAAGCAATAGGAGCATCGAACCACACGTAAAATACTTTGTCCTCGAACCCTGGCCAAATGTTTTCATATTTTTTGACAGGAATGCCCCATGATAGATCCCTGGTAATACCACGATCTTTAAGCCCTTCTTTGGTATTAAGCCATTTTTTTGCTATAGACTTTGTTAAAACAGGCCACCCTTCTTTGGTCTCAATCCATTTCTCTAATTTTTCCTTAAGTAGGCTTTGTTTGAGAAAAAGATTCTTAGTAGTACGAATTTCAAGGGATTGGGAACCAGAAATTGTAGATTTAGGGTTTATTAAATCAGTTGGCTCCAGTTGTTTAGTACAAAGCTCACATTGATCCCCACGAGCCTTTTCATAGCCACAAGCGGGGCAGGTCCCAGTAATGTATCTATCCGGAAGAAATCTATTGTCAGCCAATGAGTAAACTTGCTTTTCTTCTACTTCTTCAATAAAGCTATTTTCCCAAAGTTTTGTAGCAAAATGCTGGGTCAGCTGGTGGTTTTGCTGACTAGACGATCGACCAAAATAATTAAAAGAGATGTGAAAATCGTCGGCAATTTTTTTTTGTAAAGACCACATTTCTTCGCAATAATCCTTAACTGGTATGTTTTTGCTGATAGCAGCTAACTCGGCAGGGGTACCATGTTCATCAGTTGCGCATATGAACATTACTTCAAATCCTAAGGATCTCATGAACCTAGCATAAACATCGCTGGGAAGTTGGCTGCCAATAAGGTTCCCTAAGTGTTTAACGCCATTTATATAAGGTAGAGCTGAAGTAATAAGTATGCGTTCCATAGCAAGATCCTATCGAATTAACCTGTTAGTTTAATGGTGCGACTGATCGAACACCTCTTGTTATCTTTTAAATTTCAAATTTTGCAAGTATTTTTCGGGAAAGTCTTATTTCATAAAGTTACTATTAGAACCTTGAACTTTTGTCACCTTTGTCACCATAGAATACTTCAAATTACTTGAAACGCAATTTTTCTAATGACTTGCAAATTTCTTCTAAATTCATTAAACACACCCTGAATTAAAGGGGTTTAGCTCAGTTGGTAGAGCATCGGTCTCCAAAACCGAGGGTCGTGGGTTCGAGTCCCTCAGCCCCTGCCAATTTGCAGCGTTGTAATTATTGATAAGAAGACTTGATTAAACAGGCAAAAATTTTGGAGTTCGACGATGGCTAATCCGTTAAAGTACGTGCAACAAGTTCGCAGCGAGGTATCAAGAATCGTATGGCCGACCAGAAAAGAGACAATGACAACAACTTTGATGGTTTTTGTGATGTCAGCTATAGTAGCGTTGTTTTTCTTTATAATCGATACGATCACAAGTAATGGTTTGGATATTATTTTGAAGTTAGCCTCTTGATAAATGAAAATAGCAGTTGTATAGCCTAGCCTGTAGAGTAATCGATTCGCTCCTGTTCAGGAAATTGCCAGGGGAACTGTAGGAAGTTTGACTTATTTAAAAAAGTATAAGATAGGTCCGCTACCGTTTGGCTATAAAGTAAGAGGGTAATGGCAATGCGTTGGTATTCCATCAGTGTTCTTTCAAATTTTGAGAAGAGAGTAGCCGAAAATATAAAAGAGGCCGTAGTGCAAAACTCACTAGAAAATGAGATAGAGCAAGTACTAGTGCCCACTGAAGAGGTTCTTGAAGTCCGAAGAGGAAAGAAAGTTCAATCTGAAAGACGTTTTATGCCTGGTTATGTATTAGTTAGGATGAAAATGACTGACAAGAGTTATCATTTGATAAAGGATACAAATAGGGTGACTGGATTTCTTGGACAACAAGGTAAACCCATGCCTCTTTCAGATTCTGAGGTTGCAAGAATTTTGAATCAGGTGGAAGAAGGAGCAGAAAAACCTCGTGCCTTGGTATCTTATGAGGTTGGTGAGCGAGTTAACGTAATAGACGGACCGTTTGAAGGCTTCGCTGGTTTAGTGGAAGAAGTTGATGAAATGAATAGCAGGTTAAAGGTATCGGTTTCAATATTTGGAAGGGCAACACCAGTAGAATTGGAATATTCCCAAGTCCAAAAACAGACCTGAAATGATTTTATTGTGCAGCAAACTAAAGAGAGAAAATTAAGAATAAAGTTAGTAATTAGGAAAAAACATGGCAAAAAAAGTAGCAGGTGAGTTAAAATTACAAATACCTGCAGGAAAAGCAAACCCCTCCCCACCTGTTGGTCCAGCTTTAGGCCAACGGGGCTTAAATATTATGGAGTTCTGCAAGGCGTTTAATGCAAAAACCCAAGAACTTGAACCTGGGGCTCCTTGCCCAACCATTATAACTTATTACGTTGACAAATCCTTTTCGATGGAGATAAAGACCCCGCCGGCCTCTTTTTTTCTTAAGAAGGCTGCTAAAATAAAATCAGGAGCTCAAATGACTGGGAAGGAAACCGTAGCAAGCGTATCTTCGGGGCAAATCAGGGAAATTGCTGAAGCTAAAATGAAAGATTTGAATGCGCATGATTTAGATGGAGCCATGAAGGTTATTACGGGATCTGCGAGATCAATGGGGATAGAGATAAAGGATTAATATAGTGTCAAAGTGTAGCAAAAAGAGGGCGGAGCAGGAAAAATTATTTGCAAACAAGCATTCGTTACTAGCGGAGGAGGCCTTGGAATTGATAAAGTCCTCTGCTAGTGCAAAATTTGATGAAACAGTTGAAGTTGCAGTTAATTTGGGGGTGGATCCCAGACATGCTGATCAAGTTGTAAGAGGGGTCTGTGCGTTACCAAACGGTACTGGTAAGGCAATGCGTGTCGCTGTTTTTGCTCGGGGAGAGAAAGCCGAAGCAGCAAAGAAAGCGGGCGCTGACATAGTAGGAGCTGAAGATCTGATGGAAAGTATTCAGGGCGGTGAGTTAAATTTTGATAGATGCATAGCAACTCCAGATATGATGCCATTAGTCGGCCGGTTGGGTAAAGTCCTTGGTCCCAGAAACCTCATGCCAAACCCGAAAGTAGGAACTGTGACGCTTGACGTTTCCCAGGCTGTTTTGGCTGCAAAAAGTGGTGAGGTTCAATTTAAAGCAGAGAAATCTGGTGTTGTTCATGCAGGTATTGGTAAAGTTTCTTTCAACAAGGAGAAACTAGTGGAAAATTTCAGAGCTTTTATGTCAGCATTGAATAAATCTAGGCCGTCTGGGGCGAAAGGGATTTTTGTTAAGAAAGTTTCAATATGTTCAACTATGGGTAAATCAATGGTTATTGAGAATGATGCTTAAATAATGAAAGGTTTCCTGATTCAGGGAAATGCTTAGCTTTTGGGAGCTGAGTAAAACTGTCCGAGATGGTGGGCGCTTTTTAGCTTAAGACCTGCCGTAGATAGGGTTACTAGAAAGTTGGCTTTATGAGAAACTTGGCCAATCTTGATGGCATCTCGGACTGTTCGCCGGTCAAGAGTTTTGACCTTAAATCAATAGGGTTACACCTATCTATATTTGGAGTAGGAGATTGAAAAGAGAACAGAAAGAAATAGTAGTAAAAGAACTGAGTCAAATCTTTTCAGACTCGGGGGTGATAGTAATTGCTCATTATTCTGGTTTGACCGTGTCTGACATGTCGGAGTTGCGGAATCGTATGAGAGATGCTGAATCTGGC
Organism: uncultured Alphaproteobacteria bacterium; assembly: GCA_902599445.1. Taxonomy (GTDB): domain Bacteria; phylum Pseudomonadota; class Alphaproteobacteria; order Rhodobacterales; family Rhodobacteraceae; genus CACIIZ01. Next base: position 3,807 of record CACKFK010000006.1, on the reverse strand, counting down.
GTTAGGGTCGCTAAGAACAGGTTGGCTAAGATTGCTCTTGAAGGAAAAAAGAATTCAGGTTTAGTCGAATTGCTTGAAGGACAGACGGTTTTAATGTATTCGGAAGATCCTTTGGCAGCAGCCAAGGTGGCAGTCAAGTTCTCAGGCGAATACGAGAATTTGAGTATCCTTGGAGGCGCTTTAGGTGAAGAAATACTTGATCTTGATGGCATCACGAACCTATCTAAAATGCCTTCTAAAGAGGAATTAATCGAGACTATTGCAGGGTGTATTGGAGCTCCGGCTTCGGAGTTGGCTCAATATATCGTATCGCCAGGTAATTCTATAGCAGGACTTGTTTCAGCGCTAGAGGAAAAAAAAGCAGCTTGAAAAGCTAGGTAACGTAGGGATTGATTAAGTAAAAATAACTGAAATTGAAATTAATTAAATAAAGTGAATGGAAAAATTATGGCAGATATAAAAAAATTAGCAGAAGAAATAGTTGGTTTGACGCTTCTTGAAGCAGTTGAACTAAAGAAAGTGTTAAAAGAGGACTATGGTATAGAAGCTGCTACTGGCGGTGCCGTGGTGATGGCTGGCCCGGGTAGCGCTGCTGGCGATAGTTCTGGAGATTCTGAAGAAAAAACAGAGTTTGATGTGATACTGAAGGCAGCAGGAGATAAGAAGATCAATGTTATTAAGGAGGTTCGCACTATAACTGGATTAGGTTTGAAGGAAGCAAAAGACTTGGTTGAGGCTGGTGGGAAAGCCGTAAAAGAAGGAGCTTCAAAGGATGAAGCTGAAAAAATAAAGTCTCAGTTGGAAGAGGCAGGAGCAGAGGTTGAATTAAAATAATATTTTGGGATTTGTTTTTTGTTACCCGGTGTTGCACAGCGGCACCGATATCAAATAGCGTATCGAAGTGAGTTAGATCGGTAACGATTTTCATTAAGTTATCGGAATTTTCAATTTAATTTTAGAGTCAGAAGTAAATCATATCTTTCTTGACTCGGGACAGTAGAGGTGAGAATGAACACGGCCCAAATCAACCAAAAGCGAATAAGAAAGCATTACGGTAAGATACGTGAAGTAGCAGAAATGCCGAACCTTATTGAAGTACAGCGATCTTCTTACGATATTTTTCTAAAATCTGGAGATAAAGGGGTCCCTCTCGATAGTGAAGGAATAATGGGGGTCTTCCAGTCAGTGTTTCCAATAAAAGATTTTAATGAAACATCAGTTTTGGAATTCGTGGGCTATGAGTTAGAGCCTGCTAAGTATGACGTCGAGGAATGTCAACAAAGGGACATGACATTTAGTGCTCCTTTGAAGGTAACATTGAGGTTGGTTGTATTTGATGTGGATGAAAATACGGGAGCTAAGTCTGTCAAAGGTATTAAGGAACAGGATGTTTACATGGGTGATATCCCGCTCATGACCCCTAATGGTACATTTGTAGTTAATGGCACTGAACGAGTGGTTGTATCTCAGATGCATCGTTCTCCAGGAGTATTTTTTGACAATGATAGAGGCAAAAGTCATTCTTCGGGAAAAATATTGTTTACGAGCAGGATAATACCTTACCGCGGTTCTTGGCTGGATTTTGAATTTGATGCTAAAGATCTGGTTTTTGTAAGAATAGATAGGAGGAGAAAATTACCTGTCACTACCATGTTATATGCTCTGGGCATGACCCAGGAAGATATATGTAATGCCTATTACAACAAGGTGATTTACAAGAATGTAAAGAAGAAAGGATGGACTTGCCCATTTTTCCCAGAAAGAATTCGAGGGGTCAAACCATCCTTTGATATCGTCGACGCGAATTCAGGAGAAGTCATAGCCGAAGCAGGAAAGAAAGTTACCCCTAGATTAGTGAAGAAATTGTTAGACCAAAACAGCATAATTCAGGTTCTTGTACCATTTGAAAGTTTGGTGGGTCGGTATGCAGCTGTAGATATTATTAATGAAGAAACAGGCGAGATCTGGGTTGAGGCGGGAGATGAGTTAACCTGGGAAATAAATGAAAAAACAGGTGATGTAGTTGGCGGAACACTTTTCACACTGATTGAAAATGGAATCGATGAGATACCGACCCTCGACATAGACAATTTCAATATTGGCCCGTATATGCGTAATACTATGGCTTCAGACAAGAACTTCAACAGGGAAATGGCTTTGGTTGATATATATCGGGTGATGAGACCTGGTGAACCACCAACCTTAGATGCTGCTATAAACCTATGTGATTCATTGTTTTTTGATCCCGAACGCTATGATTTATCAGCAGTCGGTCGTGTGAAGTTAAATATGCGATTAGATTTGGATGCAGAAGATTCGCAAAGGACACTTAGAAAAGAAGATATAGTCTCTGTCATAAGGGCTTTGGTCGAATTGAGGGACGGTAGAGGTGAAATTGATGATATTGACCATTTAGGAAACAGAAGAGTGAGGTCTGTTGGTGAATTAATGGAAAACCAATATAGATTAGGGCTTCTTCGAATGGAACGAGCAATCAGGGAAAGGATGACCTCGGTTGAAATTGACACAGTTATGCCTCAAGACCTAATAAATGCGAAACCAGTAGCAGCTGCAGTTAGGGAATTTTTTGGCTCTAGTCAGCTTTCACAATTCATGGATCAGACTAATCCTTTATCAGAAGTAACCCACAAAAGAAGGCTTTCAGCGCTCGGTCCAGGCGGTTTAACCAGGGACAGAGCTGGTTTTGAGGTTAGGGATGTACATCCCACTCATTATGGTAGGGTTTGCCCTATAGAAACACCTGAGGGCCCTAATATAGGACTTATAAACTCGTTGGCATCATTCGCCAGGGTTAACAAGTATGGTTTTATTGAAACGCCTTACAGAAAAGTGAAAGAAGCACAGGTAACTGACGAGGTGGTATATATGTCTGCCACTGAAGAGATGAAATATACTATTGCGCAAGCTAATGCGCGTTTGGATGAGCAGGGAAGATTCAAAAATGATCTGGTCTCTACTAGAAAATCTGGTGAATATATGCTTAATCCCGCAGATTCAGTTGATTTGATTGATGTAAGTCCAAAGCAACTTGTATCTGTTGCTGCATCGCTCATCCCATTTCTTGAAAATGATGACGCCAACAGAGCCCTGATGGGGTCTAACATGCAAAGGCAGGCTGTTCCTTTATTAAAAGCGCAAGCACCGTTTGTGGGGACAGGTATGGAAACGGTGGTCGCTAGGGATTCTGGAGCTTCTATCATGGCCAAAAGGGCTGGCGTTATAGACCAGATAGATGCTATGCGGATAGTTGTTAGAGCAAGCGGGACTTTGGAGCCGGGTGATCCTGGCGTTGATATTTATAGGCTGAGAAAGTTTCAAAGATCAAATCAAAATACATGTATAAATCAGAAACCTCTTGTTAAAGTAGGGGAGGTAGTCTCTGAAGGTGAAGTAATAGCTGACGGCCCTTGCACTGACATGGGGGAATTGGCTCTCGGTAAAAATGTTTTAGTAGCGTTTATGCCTTGGAATGGGTACAATTATGAAGATAGTATTCTTATTTCCGAGAGAATTGTTAGAGATGATGTATTTACTTCAATACATATCGAGGAATACGAAATTTCTGCCAGAGATACTAAACTCGGTCCTGAGGAGATAACAAGAGACATTCCGAATGTTGGTGAGGATGCCTTAAGAAACCTTGATGAAGCTGGGATAGTCTATATAGGAGCCGAAGTTGGGCCCAATGATATACTAGTGGGAAAAATCACCCCCAAAGGTGAAAGTCCAATGACTCCAGAAGAAAAATTACTTAGGGCGATTTTTGGGGAAAAGGCTTCCGACGTG
>CACKFK010000005.1 GCA_902599445.1 uncultured Alphaproteobacteria bacterium | reverse complement strand
GCTGACTGGGTGTCTCTCTACAATGACATAAGAGCTTATAAAAAAGCCTGTGGGTTACTGCATTTAAAAGTCATTATAGGTGCCGGAGATTTAGGTACTCTTCGAAATGTGGTGAGAGCCAGCTGGGTTGCTATGCTAGCTGGAGCTGATTTCATAAAAACTTCGACAGGAAAAGAGCCAACAAATGCGACGCTTCCCGTATCTTTAGTCATGATCAGGGCTATTAGAGATTTTCATGACCTAACAGGTATTAAAGTGGGTTTTAAGGCAGCCGGTGGCATTTCCAAGGCTAAGCAAGCAATGAATTACCTCATTTTGATGAAAGAAGAACTAGAAGAAGAATGGCTTGATAAGAGTTTGTTCAGAATTGGGGCATCATCACTTCTTGCAGATATTGAAAGGCAATTAGAGCACTTTGTTTCTGGAGCTTATTCCTCTGGAAATAGACATCCAATTGTTTGAAAGGAAAAGCATGAAGCAGCAAAGCAAAAATATGAACTATGGTCCATCTCCTGAATCACAGGATACAGTATTAGCTTGGTTGTCCAAATCAAAAAAGAAATTTGGACATTTTATAAACGGTGGGATGACAAAACCGAAGAATACATTCAACACTATCAACCCTTCCACAGGAGAGGTATTAGCAAAGATATCAAAGGGTACAGCAAGTGACGTAAAAATGGCCGTAAAATCAGCCAAAACTGCCTTCAAAACTTGGAAGAATACTCCTCCCTTTCAAAGAGCAAAATACATCTATGCTTTGGCACGTTTAATTCAAAAGAATAGCCGGGTCCTCGCGGTTCTGGAAACTATGGATAACGGCAAACCTATACGCGAAAGCAGAGATATTGATATACCGTTAGTTGCTAGGCACTTTTACCATCACGCCGGGTGGGCGAAAATTATAAAGGAAAAACTGCCAAAAAAGGAACCTCTTGGTGTGGTTGGTCAAATTATTCCATGGAATTTTCCGCTATTAATGCTGGCATGGAAGATAGCCCCAGCATTGGCAACCGGTAATACACTCGTATTAAAACCATCTGAAACAACCTCATTGACTGCCCTTTTCTTTGCTGAAATCTGCATGGAAGCAAAGATCCCATCGGGAGTCATTAATATTGTGACTGGTGATGGGGAAACTGGTTCATGTATAGCAAAGCATGAAGACATTTCAAAGATAGCTTTTACGGGGTCTACAGAAGTAGGAAGGTTACTAAGGAAACAAACCGCTGGGAAAAGGAAAAAGATAAGTCTGGAACTTGGTGGCAAGTCTGCTTTCATAGTGTTTGAAGATGCCGACCTAGACAGTGCAGTTGAAGGCGTAATCGATTCAATATGGTTCAATCAGGGTGAGGTATGCTGTGCGGGCTCTAGGTTACTTGTGCAAGAGGGAGTTCAGCAAAAATTCATAACTAAATTGAAGCGAAGAATGGGAAAATTACGCTTAGGGAATCCTTTAGATAAGTCCACAGATATAGGTGCTATAAACTCATCTAGCCAACTGGAAAAAATCAAGAGCTTAGTTGCTATTGGCGAAAAGGAAGGTGCAAAAATATATCAACCTAAAATGAGTATCCCGAAGCAAGGTTTTTTCTATCCTCCCACCCTATTGGAGCAAACGCACCAGTCAATGGACATTTGCCAGACAGAGATCTTCGGCCCAGTCCTATGTATTATACCGTTTAGAACACCCAAAGAAGCAACTGCAATTGCTAACAATTCTCGTTATGGATTGTCAGCAAGTATCTGGACCGAAAATATTAACTTGAGCCTAGATTTGGCACCAAAAATTAAGGTAGGCGTTGTGTGGATCAACTCAACTAATTTATTTGATGCTTCAGCTGGGTTTGGTGGGTATAGAGAAAGTGGCTATGGAAGAGAAGGTGGAATAGAAGGTCTTTTGGAATATTTAAAAGATCCCGCTTTACCTCGGAAAAGCAATCCTGATGATGAATTAATTCTTAAAGATGTTAAACAAATAGACCGATCTGAAGTGCAAAACATTGATAGGACGAGAAAAATTTATATTGAAGGGAAGCAAAAGCGCTCTGATAGTGGCTATGACAGAAAAATCTTTGGTCCTAGGAATAAAATCATCGGACAAGTGCCAGAAGGGAACAGAAAAGATATCCGAGATGCTGTAGAAGCCGCAAGCTTAGAGGTAAAGTGGAAAAATATGACCCCACATAGTAGGGCACAAATTCTCTACTATACTGCAGAAAATTTAGAATTACGAAAGAAAGAATTCGCTTGTATTATTGCAGATATGACTGGCCGAGATGGAAAGCAAGAAGTCGAGAGTAGTCTTGAAACAATTTTTCACTATGCTGCTTGGGCAGATAAATTTGAAGGCACTATACACGATGTGCCAATCCGAGGCGTCTCTCTAGCAATGAATGAACCTATCGGGGTTATAGGAATTATTTGTCCAGATGATAATCCACTCCAATCTTTTATTCACTTAGTTTTTAGCGCTTTGTGCACGGGGAATAGTGTCATAGCTGTACCCTCCGAAAAACATCCCCTTAGTGCTTTAGACATGTATCAAATTTTTGAGTCCTCTGATATGCCTGCAGGGGCAATAAATATAATCACAGGTAGTCAGGAAATACTAACCCAAACGTTGGCAGTTCATATGGGAGTAGATGCTTTATGGTATTTTGGAAGTAAAGAAGGATCAAAAACCGTAGAGGAGCTGTCTATATCTAATTTAAAACAAACCTGGGTGAATGATGGGGAACGCTATCCTTGGTTAGCTTTGTCAAAAGAATTTAGGCTACTATCTCTATATAAATCCACCCAAGTAAAAAATATCTGGGTTCCATATGGTGAATAATATCCACCCATTTGTTATTTAGGATAACCAATCTTTTCCAAAGTTTCCTTTATTTCCTCTAAGATAGTAACATCATCAATAGTTGCTGGCACTGTGAAATCATCGCCGTCTGCTATTTTGAGCATAGTTCCACGTAGAATTTTGCCTGATCTTGTTTTTGGCAACCTGTCCACTACGACAGCAGTTTTAAAGCTTGCGACTGGACCAATCTTTTCCCTGACGATTAAAACTGCTTCTCCCATGATCTCCTCTAATTTCCTATTTACACCCGCATTTAAGCAAATAAAACCTATCGGTATTTGACCTTTCAGTTCATCTTTCACACCAATTACTGCACATTCTGCAATATCAGGATGTTCAGTTAGTACTTCTTCTATTGCACCTGTAGAGAGCCGATGTCCTGCCGTATTAATGACGTCATCCGTTCTAGCCATAATAAAAACATATCCGTCAGAATCCATTATACCTGCATCACCTGTTTCATAATAACCTGGAAATCTTGATAAATAGGCAGTCTTAAATCGTTCATCAGCATTCCAAAGTGTTGGGAGTGCTCCAGGAGGCAAAGGCATCTTAACAGCAATAGAACCTAGCTCACCTGGCCTTAATATTTTTCCATCATCTCCCATTACTTTTATTTGAAAACCTGGCATCGGTAAACCAGCTGAACCTACCTTTATGGATGGAGAATCTAATCCCAAAGGACATCCGACCATAGGAAAGCCAGTCTCCGTCTGCCACCAATGATCGATCACTGGGACCCTTAATTTCTCAGCTGCCCACTTGATGGTATCAGGATCTGCCCTTTCACCAGCCAAGAAGAGTGCCTTTAATGTAGAAGTATCGAATCTTTTTATGTAGTCACCATTAGGATCACTCCTTTTAATCGCTCGAAAAGCGGTGGGAGCAGTAAACAATGTTTTCACTCTATGCTCTTCTATGACTCGCCAAAATGTCCCGGGATCTGGGGTTCCAACTGGTTTGCCTTCAAAAAGAACCGTAGTATTTCCAGCAAATAACGGGGCATAGACGATATAGGAATGACCAACCACCCAGCCTACATCAGAAGCGGCCCAGAAAACATCTTCTTGCTTAACACCATAGAAATTTTCCATTGTCCACATTAAACTAACAAGATGACCACCAGTAGGTCTCACGACCCCCTTAGGCTGCCCCGTTGTGCCGGAAGTATACAAAATGTATAGTGGGTCAGATCCATAAATTGGTAAGCAAGGACTACTCACAGAATCTCTTTGGAATTCATGCCACTCATGGTCTCGACCAGAAACTAATGAAGCTTCTAACTGTTCTCTTTGATAAACAACACAGAACTCAGGCTTGTGATCAGATTGCTCAACAGCCTTATCTAGAAGCGGTTTATAAGGAATTATACCGCTGGGCTCTATTCCACATGAACCCAAAATAATTGCTCTCGGCTTGGCATCATCTATCCTTACAGCTAATTCTTTAGATGCAAATCCCCCAAAAACCACAGAATGAATGGCACCTAGGCGAGCACATGCCAGCATAGCAATTATTGCTTCTGGGATCATAGGCATATAAATGATCACCCTATCACCTTTTTGAATTCCTGACCTCTGGAGAGCTCCAGCAAATTTAGCTGTGTTTTCTAGCAATTCGTTAAAAGTTAATGTTCTCGTAACACCTGTGACTGGGCTATCATAAATAATAGCTATTTTTTTTCCTAACCCCGCTTCAACGTGACGATCCACGGCGTTAAAGCAGGTATTAACCTCACCATCTGAATACCAAGAATAAAAAGGCTCCCTACCTTTGTTTAACGCACGGGAAGGAAATTTATACCAATCAATAGCCTTAGCAGCTTCCATCCAAAAATTTTCAGGATCTGACTCCCAACTAGAATATGTGTCCTTATAATTCATTCTATAACTCTATCTTTTTTACCCGTAGGTCTGAACCGGAGTTCCGGCCAAAGCTGCTATATTTAAAAGCCCTCTCGCTGTAATAGAAGGTGTTACGATATGGGCTTTATTACCCATACCCATCAATATTGGGCCAACCTCCAATCCGTTTGCACACATTTTTAGAATATTCCTAACGCCACTTGCTGCATCGGTATTAGCAAAAACTAAAGCATTCGCAGGTCCGTCAAACCGACTATTGGGCATAATCCGCGATCGGAGTTCAGGATCAAGCGCCGCATCAGAATGCATTTCACCCTCGTAGGAGAAATCACATTTACTTTGGTCTAATAGTTCCAAAGCCCCTCTCATATTTCTCCCTGAGACATTATCCAAGCTGCCAAATTGCGAATGTGAGCACAAAGCTATTTTTGGTTCCACCCCAAATCGTCGCACATGCCGAGCTGTTGCAATAACTGTTTGAGTTATTTGTTCAGGCGATGGGATGGCATTTATTTGCGTATCTGCAATGAAAAGAGGTCCATTCTCAAGAATCATCAAAGAAAGAGCTCCGATAGCTTGCAGACCATTATTCTCTAAAACCTGTTGGATGTAATTAAGGTGCCAAAGATATTGACCAAAAGTACCACAAATCATACTGTCAGCTTCGTTTCTATAAACCATGATGGATGCGATCGCCGTACTATTTGTTCTCAATATAGCCTGAGCTAATGCTGGGCTAACTCCTCTTCTTTGCATTATCTTATGATAGGTGCCCCAATAATCTCTGAATCGAGGATCACTTTCTGGATTCACCAGTTGAAAGTCTTGATTCATTTTTAACGGCAACCCATATTTCTGTATCCTATGCATTACAACCTCAGGTCTACCAATTAGAATCGGTCTGTCACCTGTTTCCTCAAGCATGGCAAAAGAGGCCCTCAAAACTCTCTCGTCTTCTCCTTCTGAAAATACTATTCTTCTAGTAGCCGACCTAGCTGCTTCAAATACTGGACGCATCAACATAGAGGTCTTATAGGCAGAGCTTTCTAAATCTTTGGTATACTCAGAGATAGATTTAATTTTTCTAGTGGCAACACCTGACTTTACTGCGGCTTCGGCTACGGCTGAAGCCACCAATGGCAAAAGTCTTGGATCAAAAGGTTTAGGAATTACATAATTAGGCCCAAACTTCATATCTTCACCCTGATAGGCTGCTGCCGCTTCGGCAGAAGAATGTTCTCTAGCCAGCTCCGCAATTGCATGAACACAGGCTATTTTCATAGACTCATTTATTTCAGTTGCACCCACATCTAATGCGCCTCTGAATATAAAAGGAAAGCATAATACATTATTAACCTGGTTGGGATAGTCTGACCTTCCAGTTGCTACAATTGCATTTTCAACAGTCTCATGGACAACTTCTGGCATGATTTCAGGCACTGGATTGGCTAAAGCAAATATGATGGGTGCAGGATTCATTTTCATTAACATAGTTTTTGACAATGTTTTTGGGCCAGATAAGCCAAGAAAAAAATCTGCCTCTGAAATTACATCCTCCAGAAGTTCTAATTCACTATCTTGAGCAAAGAATGCTTTGTGCTCGTTTACCTCATTACGCTTTTTCGTAACAAGACCAGCTCGGTCACATAGCCAAATATTCTCTTTATTACAGCCAAGGCCTATCAACATTTTCAAGCACGCTATTCCTGCGGCACCTCCACCCGTTGCTACAATCTTTATTTCCGATATTTTCTTTTTCACAAGGTGCAAAGAGTTTATTAAAGCCGCACCCACCACTATTGCTGTACCGTGCTGATCATCATGAAATACTGGAATATTCATGTTTTCCCGACATATCTCTTCTACTATGAAGCAATCCGGAGCTTTTATATCCTCCAAATTTATTGCTCCAAATGTAGGCTCTAGTGAAGATACTATTTTAGCTAACCGATATGGATCTTCTTCTTTGATTTCAATGTCAAAGCAATCAATCCCAGCAAACTTTTTAAAAAGGACTGCTTTCCCCTCCATCACAGGTTTAGATGCTAGCGGACCAATATTGCCTAAGCCTAAAACCGCAGATCCATTTGAAATGACGGCTACAAGATTAGCCTTTGAAGTATAACGAACTGCTTCTTTGGCATCATTATTAATTTCTAAACATGCATCAGCAACTCCTGGTGAATAAGCTTTCGCTAAATCACTTTGATTGGCTAATGGTTTAGTAGCACGTATTTCTAATTTCCCAGGTTTAGGAAACTCATGAAAATCTAATGCCGCTCTTTTAGCAGTTTCTTTCTTTGTACTACCCATATAATAAACCTTTTTTGACAGATTTCGATAAAGAACCGATGAACAATTACGTTCAAGTTTAAAAATTACTCATGCATTAATATATCAAGCAAGTTATTTGCAGCGTCTAAAATATTAGTACCAGGCCCAAAAACTGCCTTTACTCCTAAATCCATCAAGAATTGATAATCGTCTTTAGGAATTACACCACCACAAACCACTATAGTGTCCTCTCCGCCTAAAACCTTTAGCTTTTCAATTAGAGCAGGGACCAGTGTTTTATGACCTGCGGCCTGTGAAGAAACCCCAATAATGTGGACGTCATTATCCACAGCATCTTGGGCAGCTTCTTCTGGGGTCTGGAACAAAGGTCCAACATCAACATCAAATCCTAGGTCTGCAAAGGCTGTTGCAATAACTTTAGCACCTCGGTCATGCCCATCTTGACCCAGTTTTATAACTAAGATTCTTGGTCTTCGTCCTTCCTTGTTGGCAAATAACTTTACCTTCTCCTGGATTTTCACGAAGGAATCGTCATTCTCATAAGCTGCCTGGTAAACCCCTGAAAGGGTCTTAGTATCCGCCCTATACCTTCCGAAAACTTTTTCCATAGTATGAGATATTTCTCCTACGGTAGCTCGAGCTTTTGCTGCCTCGATTGCTTGTTCTAGTAAGTTACCCTTACCAGTCTTACAAGTTTTTTCTAAATCATTCAATTTTTGCGCGCACAAATCCTGATCTCTGGTAGCCTTTATATGCTTTAACCTTTCAATCTGATTACTACGAACAGAGACATTGTCTACATCCAATATCTCTACATGTTCTTTTTGATTTGGCTTAAATTTATTCACTCCAACTATAACTTCTTTCCCTTGATCAATTGCTGCTTGTTTTCGGGCTGCTGACTCTTCTATCCGTGACTTTGGCAATCCAGAGGCTACTGCTTCGGTCATTCCCCCAAGCTCTTCAATTTCTTCGATAATTTCCCAAGCTTTGTCAGCTAACTGTTGGGTTAATGTTTCGACATAATAACTACCAGCAAGAGGATCGATTACTTTTGTTATTCCTAATTCTTCTTGCATAATCAATTGTGTATTACGAGCAATTCTCGAAGAAAATTCAGTGGGCAACCCCATTGCCTCATCAAAGGCATTTGTGTGCAAGCTCTGAGTTCCTCCCAATGCCCCGGCTAAAGCCTCATAAGATGTTCTTACAATATTGTTATAAGGGTCTTCTTCTTGCAAACTAACCCCTGAGGTTTGGCAATGTACTCTCAAAAGAGATGAACTTTCCAGCGTTGGATTAAATTCAGCCATTATTTTAGCCCAAAGCAACCTTGCCGCCCGCAATTTAGCTACTTCCATAAAAAAATTCATGCCAATCGCAAAAAAGAAGGAAAGTCTTCCAGCAAAAGCATCAATATCTAGTCCTTTAGAGAGCGCTGCCCTTACATATTCCTTACCATCTGCTAAAGTAAATGCTAACTCCTGAACCAAGTTTGCCCCTGCTTCATGCATGTGATAACCAGAAATGGATATTGAATTAAACCTTGGCATTTCCCTACTGGTATACTCTATTATATCTGAAACAATTCGCATTGATGGTTCTGGGGGGTAAATATATGTATTCCTAACCATAAACTCCTTAAGAATATCATTTTGTATTGTTCCCGTTAGTTTAGTCTTTGAGACGCCTTGCTCCTCGGCTGCCACAATGAAATTTGCCATGATTGGAATGACGGCACCATTCATTGTCATTGAAACCGACATCTGATCCAACGGTATCCCTTCAAACAAAATATTCATGTCTTCTACACTATCAATGGCCACCCCTGCTTTCCCAACGTCACCAAGGACCCTTGGATGATCACTGTCATACCCACGGTGGGTAGGTAAATCGAAAGCCACCGAAACACCTTTTTGTCCAGAACCCAAGTTCTTCTTATAGAATGCATTACTTTCTTCTGCAGTTGAAAATCCAGCGTACTGACGAATAGTCCACGGCCTACCAGCATACATTGTAGCTCTTGGCCCTCGGCTAAAGTTAGCTAATCCAGGCAATTCATCTAAATGAGAAACATTATCCAGATCTTTTTTTGTATAAAGTGGTTTAATTATTATATCTTCAGGACTAGCCCAATTAAGAGATTCTAAAGGCTTACCCTTTAGCTCATCTGAGGCTAATGATTTCCATTCACTTAAAGGATCTTTATTCACTCGTACTCCAATATCTTGTCTCCATCGGAAAGGATATCTCCTTTTTTGCAATGCACCAATTTGATTTTTCCAGTTCGTTCAGCATAAAGCACATTTTCCATTTTCATTGCTTCCAAAGCACATAATCTTTGTCCTAATTGGACTTTATCGCCAGCATCTATGTCAAGAGAGACTATTAAGCCAGGCATTGGAGCACTCAACACCCGATCGCTTACTAAAATCTTTTTTTCGGGCAAAAATCCAAGCATTTTTGAAATTTCGGTAGGATAAATTTGCAATTCACCCTCATAACCCTCCCAGTTTACAACGAAACCATCAGTTTTCTTCTTTAACCACAAGTTCAAAATCTTTGAATTAACTTTAATTCTCGTAATTTTATTAAAAGATAATTCATTTATCTTTACGATAAATTCCTTTTGTTTTTGGTTTTTCACTCGATGTAATCCGTCCGAAAAGCTCCATGACAAGGGAATTATCCTCTCATTCCAATGGATGAAATAATCTTCTAGATTTTCTTTTGTTATGTTGGATAAAGAATTAATTTGAGGTCTATGGTCTGCTTCAAAAAACTTCTTTAAAGATAAAAGAGCTGCACCAAGGTATTCTAAATCCTTTTTGCTCAAATTCCTGTTTTGAAATCCTTCAGGATACTCCTCCGATAAAAAGTTCGTAGTAAAATCACCTTTTTGAAATTTTTCCTTACTAATCACATCAATCAAAAAGCTTAGATTACTCTTAATCCCATCAATACGAAATTCAGCAAGAGCATGGCTTATTAATTCCAAAGATTTTTTTCTATTAGGAGCCCAAACACATAATTTCGATATCATTGGGTCATATTTAAAAGAAATGTTACTACCTTCACAGACCCCCGTATCGTTTCTGACCTCTTTTTTTTCATCTACAATTTTATTAGGAGGAGAATACTGGGTTAACCTTCCAACTGAAGGCATGAAGTCCCGAGATGGGTCTTCCGCATACACCCTTGTTTCTATTGCACAGCCAGCGAAAGAAATTTCTGCTTGATCAAACTTTAAAGCCTCTCCAGAAGCAATTCTAATCATCTGTTCCACTATATCAACTTTAGTGATTAACTCAGTTACTGGATGTTCGACTTGCAGCCGAGTATTCATCTCCAAAAAATAAAAGTTCTTCCTTGAATCGACAATAAATTCTATTGTCCCCGCTGAAAAATAATTTACAGACTTAGCCAATTTGATCGCTTGAGCTGCCATTGCATCTCTTATAGCACTATCAATAAATGGGCTTGGGGCTTCTTCTATTATTTTCTGATTTCTGCGTTGAATTGAGCAATCCCTTTCGCCTAGATGAATGAAATTACCAAATGTATCACCAAGAATTTGTATTTCAATATGGTGTGGGTTCTCTATAAACTTCTCAATAAATATTCTTTCGTCGCCAAAGCTTGATTTAGCTTCATTTTTTGCTGACTGAAAGTTGTCCGCCAGATCTTTTTCATTATAAACGACCCTCATGCCCTTACCACCACCGCCGGCAGAAGCCTTTACCATAATTGGGAACCCAATCTTCTTAGCTATGCTTTTTGCCTCTGAAAAATTGACAATCTCACTGTCCACTCCTGGAATAGTAGATACCCCACAGTTTTTGGCTTGAAGCTTAGAAACAATTTTGTCTCCCATGATCTTGATTGCTTCAGCTGGAGGACCAATGAATTTCATGTCATTTTTCTCAACCGCTTTGGCAAAAAGCGCATTTTCAGAAAGAAATCCGTACCCAGGATGAATAGCATCAATTTTATTTTTCTTAGCTATACTAATAATTTGTTCAATATCGAGGTATTCTTGGTTCTTATTATTAACATCTGAAAGAAAAAATGCCTTATCAGCCTTGTTTACTGCCAATGAACCTTGATCTTCTTTTGAATATACTACTGAGGTTTCAATACCCATTTTAGCTGCAGTATTCATAATCCTACAGGCAATTTCGCCTCGGTTAGCAATCAATATTCTTTCTATCATTGTCTCATTTCTCACTTTTCAACTACCAATGGCTTTACTAAATTAGTTCCGGATAGTTTTCCTTAACCGACTCAAAATTAATCTTTAACTTTGCATCATAATCGGATGGGTTGAACTCGTCATCTCCTCGAACAATTTCTCTTTCCCAAAGCCACCCTAAACGACCAGAATCAAGATTACCTCTCACAAATGGGTTTTTACCAAAATAGGTGATCAAACATTTGAGAAACATCGAATCCACGCGCCGATATATAACAGGGGCATCAAACCTCCTTTTACGAGAAATTATAGCAGGAGGATTTTTCTTCTTATGTCTTACTGTAAATTGAAAATCTGTTCCTGGCATCCTCGACGGAAATCCCTTGTGTTTAATCATGTGGAACCTTTAAAGCGGAATGTTATCGTGTTTTTTCCAAGGATTAATCTGTTTTTTCCCTTCTAAACCCTTGAAAGCCCTCACCAACCTTTTCCTGGTGCTTCTTGGCATAATAACGTCATCGATATACCCCTTTTCAGCAGCAACGAAAGGGTTAGAAAATCTTTCTTCATATTCTTTTGTTTTCTTTTTTATTTTCATTTCGTCACTTAAATCAGATTTATAGATAATCTCAACAGCACCCTTGGCTCCCATGACAGCAATTTCTGCAGTTGGCCATGCATAATTTATGTCCCCTCTTAAATGTTTGGAAGACATCACATCATATGCTCCCCCATACGCCTTACGGGTGATTACGGTTACTTTAGGAACTGTCGCTTCTCCATATGCAAAAAGTAATTTTGCACCATGCTTTATAATACCGCCATATTCTTGTTGGATACCCGGTAAGAAACCGGGAACATCAACCAAAGTTAATATTGGAATATTGAATGCATCGCAAAACCTCACAAAGCGAGCAGCCTTTCGGGAACTATCTACATCAAGACACCCCGCCAGTACTTTTGGTTGATTTGCTACTACGCCAATACTAGTCTCACCTAGCCTGAGAAATCCAATGACAATATTTCGTGCGAAATCTGGTTGAATTTCAAGAAAATCATTTTCATCAGCGATTTTGATTATTAATTCTTTTATATCATAAGCTACACCTGCATCTGTTGGAATTAGATTATCCAAACTTGGTTCAATCCTTTCCGGATCATCTTGAACTTTTTTGGGAAGCGCAACTCCCCTATTACTTGCTGGAAGATATTCCAAGAGCCTTCTAACTTCCCTGAGAGCCAAAACATCGTTATCAAACGCTATATCTGCTACAGAGGATCTTGTCGTATGTGTTGTGGCACCTCCTAAGTCCTCTGCGGTTACACTCTCGTTAGTAACCGTTTTGACTACATCAGGCCCTGTTACAAACATATAAGAACTACCCCTAACCATAAATATGAAATCGGTCATGGCAGGTGAATAAACTGCACCCCCAGCACACGGTCCCATTATGACACTAATTTGTGGAACGACCCCAGAAGCAAGTATGTTCCTCTTAAATACTTCAGCGTAACCTCCCAAAGATGATACACCCTCCTGAATTCTTGCCCCACCACTGTCATTTAAACCGATTATTGGAGCACCATTCCGGACCGCCATATCCATGACTTTACATATTTTTTGAGCATTAGTTTCAGATAATGACCCTCCAAATACTGTAAAATCTTGACTAAAAAGGTAGATGATTTGTCCGTTTATAGTGGCCCACCCAGTAATGACACCATCACCTGGGTAAGAATCTCCATCAAGCCCGAAATCCTTGCAGCGATGCTTAACAAACATATCAAATTCTTCAAAAGATCCCGGATCAACTAAAACTTCTATACGTTCTCTTGCGGTAAGTTTACCCTTTTTGTGTTGTGCTGCTACCCGAGTCTTTCCACCACCCTGTCTAGCTTCCCGTCTTCTGTTTTCTAGTTCATCTAAAATCTTATTCATATTACTGCACCTTTGGTGCATCAGATTAACTTGTTAAAAGAAAAATACAACGGCGAAGATCAGTCTATCTGTGATTTAAGTCTTAATTTATCTATAATGCAGTTTATTAAATTTATACGGGAACCCAAAACTTTTATGCTATTTTATAAATTCCGATCCGTTGGCTTGGGGTCGATTTAGCTGTCAAAGGTATTAACTTAAAAAGCGATCTAAGAAAGCCTTAAGTGCATTATAGTTTAATCGTGAAATGTTGAATTTGAATGAACACTTTGTACATCGTC
The DNA here is from genome assembly GCA_902599445.1 of uncultured Alphaproteobacteria bacterium. Classification (GTDB taxonomy): domain Bacteria; phylum Pseudomonadota; class Alphaproteobacteria; order Rhodobacterales; family Rhodobacteraceae; genus CACIIZ01. The sequence goes on along the minus strand of CACKFK010000005.1, from coordinate 61,161 downwards.
ATCACTTTCTAGAGCATCCATCAATTTTGTAATTGTTTGGATTTGTTCATCATTGACATCGACCGAATTCTGTGGCTTCCATATTAATTTAGTCGTCAAACTATCGCCCAACTGATCTTCAAGCTGTTCGGCCATAGATGACAGCTCTGCACTTTCACAGTAAAACAAATAGGCATCATCTTCTGACTCCATGTCTATAGCCCCACAGTCAATGGCTAGTTCCATCATCTTTTCTTCAGTACCAGAAGACCGTGGATAAGCTATGAACCCCAATCGGTCAAACATGAAAGCTACTGAACCTGTTTCCCCAAGGTTCCCACCATATTTTACAAAAATAGATCGAATGTTTGAAGCCGTTCTATTGCGGTTATCCGTTAAAGCTTCTACCATAATGGCTATGCCCCCTGGTCCATAGCCTTCATATCGTATCTCCTCATAATTTGTATTTTCCGCAGCTTGAGATTTTTTTATCGCTCTTTCTATAACATCTTTAGGAACTGAGTTAGCTCGAGCTTCTTTTACCGCCAAACGAAGTCTTGGATTTTTATCAACGTCAGGATCACCAAGCTTTGCTGCTACGGTGATTTCTTTAGAAATTTTTGAGAACAATTTTGAGCGAACAGCATCCTGTCTACCTTTGCGGTGCTGTATATTGGCCCATTTTGAATGTCCTGCCATGAGTTATTCCTTCCTCCCGATCCGCAAAAAAAAATCTCCTCATAAAAAAAATCATGTAATTTTCCTCATATATAAAAAAAGAAAATAAGCATAGCTGTCAATATACCAAAAAGAAGATTTAGAGGCAAACCAGCCCTTAAAAAATCTGTAAATTTGTACCCCCCAGGTCCGTATACCATAGTGTTTGTTTGATAACCAATTGGGGTAGCAAAACTTGCCGAAGCAGCTATCATGATCACCATAACAAATGCTCTTGGATCCAGTCCTAAACTTGATGCTAAAGAAATGGCAATTGGAGTTATCACGACTGCTACTGCATTGTTTGAGACGAGCTCTGTCAAAACCGATGTAAAGAGATACAAGAGCCATAATATTATAGGTAATGGAAATAAATGAATATAGGGCTGAATAAGTTCAGTAAAACTGCTAATTACTCCAGTCAACTCTAAAGACCGACCTATTGCCAACATCGAGAAGACTAGCACTAATATCTTGCCATCGATGAACTCATATGCTTCTTCTATATCTATACATTTGGTACAAAGAACAAAAACTACTCCTGCAAGGGCTAAGATAAACAAAGAAGCTAATCCAAGTGAACTAACCAGTACTAACCCAACTAAGGCAATAATTACTAATGGGGCATGTTTTCTCCTATAAGCTCTAACATTTGGTTCTGCTAATAGGGCAAGATCTGCGTCCAACGCTAACTTTTGGATATCGTCTATTGACCCCTCAATCAATAATGTATCACCCACACGTACTACAATATTTTCAAGTTGCTTATCTATGTTCTTGTTTCTTCTATGTATTGCTAGAATATAAACACCAAATCGCCTTCTTAATCTTAACTGTCCAAGAGTTCGTCCCACCAAACGGCAACCAGGAGGTATTAAAGCTTCCACTGTAATTGTCTGTTTTGATGTTAAGGGATCAATCATACTAAGGTCAGTACTTTCCTTCAAACCCATTAACTCCCCCATTTGAGTTCTTAAAACCACCTTGTCTCCAGCCTTAAATAACAAAGTGTCAGAGGCAGCACCTAAAGACTCGTCATTTCTTATTATATCAACAACTCTCATCCCATCTCTATTAAAAATACTTGCTCCGATCGATATTTGGTCAATCAATTGTGACCCTCTCGGTATGACAACTTCTGTCAAAAAACTCATTCTATTGCGCTCTGACAGTATTTCAGTCATCGAATTTCGATGGGGCAAAAGTAATGGTGAAAATAACCATAAATAAACAATACCGAATAAGGCTAAGACTGCAGCTACTGGGGTAATTTCAAACATACCAAAAGGTCGTAGATTATATGTCTGAGCCACGCCATCAATTAAAAGATTCGTAGAGGTTCCTATCAAGGTCAACATTCCCCCCATTATCGCAAGATAAGATAATGGAATTAGAAACTTAGAAGCTGATGTATTCATTTCTGAGGCCAATTTTATCACAATTGGAATAAGTACAACTACTACTGGAGTATTGTTTATAAATGCAGAAGCTAAGATTGTTATTATAGCTAGCAAAACCACAACCACAGTGGGTCTAGTTTTTGAGTTATTAGATATAAATTCTCCCATTTTGTTTAGCAGTCCAGTTCGTACTAATGCTCCTGAAAGAACAAACATTGCCATAATAGTCCAGGGAGCGGGATTTGACAGAATTGACAGGAATTCCTGAGCTGGTAAAACGCCAAGCATTATCATAAAAACAGCCGTTGTAAGGGCTGTCACCTCAACTGGAATGGGTTCTATGAGAAACCCTAGAAACATCAGGGCAAGTAAAATAACGGATATTGTAATATCATAATATTCCATCAACAACATATGGTTATCTCAATCCATACCGTGTTGATTTAATAACCCTTTATAACTAAAAGGTATCACTTTCTCTGCCAACCCATCTGATCCTACGTCAACTATTAATCCAGATAAAGTGGCTTCGCCACAAGCAGGTTTGAATCTTTCCAGGGACATTCCGGTTCTAAATCTTCTAATTGGTTCACTTTTGTCCATTCCGATGACGCTCTGGTAATCTCCACACATGCCCGCATCAGTTTGATATGCGGTTCCTTTGGGAAGTATTCTAGTATCCGATGTTGGGACATGAGTATGGGTGCCCGCTATCATAGAAACTCTACCATCAAAATGTTGCCCTAACGCGTTTTTTTCAGAAGTAGCTTCTGCGTGAATATCAACAAAGATAGCATCTACATTTCCATTGAGGTTGTATTTTTTAAGTTCAGATTCTAAAGCTTCAAAAGGATCTGAGAACGGTCTTTTCATGAATACTTGACCTAAAACCTGCACAACCAAGATTTTCTTACCATTGTGCAATTCTAAGAGCCTCGCACCACGACCTGGGGCTGACTTGGCATAGTTCAAGGGTCTTACTACCCTTATTTCCTTTTCAGCAAAATTCACCATTTCTTGCTGATCAAAAGCATGGTCTCCTAAAGTTATACAATTCACACCAGCCTTGAGCAATTCAACTGCATGGTTTGCTGAAAGGCCCGCTCCAGAGGTGGCATTTTCTGCGTTAACGATAATGAAGTCAATTTTTAGTCTATTGCGAACTTTTTCAATGTTATTTGAAATCGCTTCTCGGCCTGTCCTACCAACTATATCTCCAAGGAACAATATTCGCATACCAAACTATATAGCTTCTAGCTACTGAATTCAATAATTTAGGCTAAGTATTCCTAAAGAAATAAAAACCTTTCTCTGTAAGCACTGAATCAATCTTCTGATCATTTGGCTCTGTTGGCATCAAAGCATCTGTTCTCTGACATTCAAAAGCTAATCCTAATACCAAAATATCTTTTTTACCCCTCAAGACCTCGATAGTTCTATCATAGAACCCTCCTCCATAGCCTAACCGTGATCCAGCCTGATCAAAGGCAAGTAATGGGGTAATAACTAGATCTGGTATAAGTGATTGACCCTCTCTAGGAATTTTTGCACCATAGCTTGAAATCATAAGTTCAGAATCCTCAAACCATTCCCTAAATGTAAGAGGTGATTTAGGTCCAGTGACGACTGGCAAACAAAACCTCACAGGAATTCCTTTAAGCGCATTAATTGTTGGAAAGGGATCTACTTCTGTTTTTATTGGGTAATAAAAAGCGATAGTTTTAAAATCTTTTTTCTTTTTGAACCAATCCTCAAAATGCTTGGATATCAAGATTGCTACATCCAATCCATATGCATCAAAAGCTTTTTTTCTTAAACTTTTACTAATCTGCCTTAAGGCTTGCTTATCTTGTGGGACAGACACTGCTATTAATTTCCTAATTACTGAATTTCAGGTAAAAAACCTCGTGTGTGAGACCAGCACAAACGTTAAGTCATAACCCTCGAGAGCCTGTTTAACCAGGTGGGCACCGGTATATAAAGGACCAGAATCCTAAACAGAGCCAGTTCCCTTTCGAGAATGTAAGGCCACTAGGATAATTCTTAACGGAGAGGCCAGAACTCACATGTGAATGAATAACAAAAAAGATCCTATTGTGAAAGAATGAAAAACACTTCCTTAGTATTTTAAAACTGGAGAACAACTAACTAACTCCAAACCTGCATTGCGGATGCAACCCCAGGTTAATATAAAAAAATTCAAAAAGAATTATCTCAAGAAGATAGTGTTTTCTCGAAATCCAAGCCCTACCCATAATGAAAGTAACTATAAATTATTGAGATTTCTCCTTAATGTTTATCTCTTGAAAGGAACCTATTTTTAAGGTAATTCAGAGAACATGTGCCGAGGTAGCTCAGTGGTAGAGCAGTTGGTTGTGGACCAATTGGTCGTAGGTTCAATCCCTACCCTCGGTACCAGATTTTTTGAACTAGGTTTATTTATTCTATTATCATTACAAAGTTAGAAAAGATTAGTAAGTAGAAACGGACAACTAAAATGGTAAATCCACCTCCAATGACTAATCAAAAACCCACGAAAATTCTACAAGAGCTTGACCTAACTCACCACCTTCATCCCTTTACAGATCAGAAAGAATTGCGGTCTCAAAAGCCCCGAATAATTGTCAGAGGTGAAGGTATTTACATATATGACAATGACGGTAAAAAATATTTAGATGGTATGGCAGGATTGTGGTGTGTGAATATTGGATATGGAAGAAGTGAATTAGCCATAGCAGCAAAAAAGCAGATGGAGGAACTCCCTTACTATAACACCTTTTTCCAAACTAGTCATCCGCCAGCTATAGAACTCGCAACTAAACTAGCGTTATTGGCACCTGAAGGTCTTGATCATGTTTTTTTTAGTGGCTCCGGATCAGAAGCCAATGAGACGAATATTAGATTAGTTAGACATTATTGGACTAGTCTTGGTATGCCAGAAAAGTCAGTTATTGTTTCAAGAAAAAATTCTTATCACGGTTCATCGATGGGGGCTGCTAGCTTAGGTGGCATGCACACAATGCACGCGCAAGGTGGCTTACCAATACCGGACATAATTCATATTAATCAACCTTATTGGTATGGTGAAGGCAAAGACGTAACTCCTGATGAATTTGGTTTGATGAAAGCACGAGAGCTAAAAGATGTAATAGAAAAATATGGTCGAGAAAGGATTGGGGCATTCATAGGAGAACCAATACAGGGAGCAGGAGGAGTGATAATTCCGCCTGACACTTATTGGCCTGAGATAGAAAGAATCTGCCGAGAAAGTGATATCCTTCTTATTGTAGATGAAGTGATCTGTGGTTTTGGTAGATTGGGGTCATGGTTTGGATGTCAACAGTATGGGGTAAAGCCAGATATAATCACTATAGCTAAAGGCATGTCATCCGGTTATCAACCAATTGGAGGATCAATAGTATCAACTAAAATAGCTGCCACCCTTGAACAAAAAGGAGGCGAATTTAACCACGGGTATACCTATTCAGCCCATCCAGTTTCTGCTGCCGTTTCACTAGAGAATCTCAGAATTCTTGAAGAAGAGAACATAATCGAAAAAGTCAATTCACATACTGCTAAGTACATGGCTAAAAAATGGCATGCACTGGGCGAGCATCCACTTGTGGGAGAAGCTAGGGTTAATGGCTTAATGGGGGCTCTTGAGCTTACACCAGATAAGTCATCCAAATCCCCATTTACAGATTCAGGCCACGCAGGGATAATTACCCGAAATATCTGTCTCAATCATGGTTTAATAATGCGTGCTGTTGAGGATAAAATGATTATATCACCGCCTTTGATCATCAAAGCTTCTGAAATTGATGAATTAACCAACATAGTCTGGACATGCTTAGACAAATCCCAAAAAGAACTTAAACAAAAAGGGCTCTTAGCTTCTTAATTTTGAAAACAAGTCATCTAGCTTAATTTCTGATTCCTTCATGCTATCTAACCTAAATGAAATGGCATCAATGCCCGACGTGAAATAAGCCAAATAACTACATGGAATTATTAATTCAAAAACCGTGGTATTTATCTTACTAAGATAACCTATGTGGGAGGATAGTGCCACCGCATGATTTTGACTATTTTCCATCGCTTCGGCATCAATTCCGACCAACCTATTAACTAGTTGACATGATTCTATTCCATCAATTCTCAACATAACTAACCCTGCTGAACGGTCCTGAAGCTTCCCAAATCCAGATAAATCCTTCATGGCTTTTTTATTCAGACCATCCCCCATAATTATAAATATGTATAAAGAATCAGTCGCATGGATTAATTGTTTTCCCTTAACTTCTGTCAAAGATCCTACTTTAGGCACGGAAAGGTGAAATGTCTTAGACAAATAAGATATAAACCCTTTGACATTATTTGCATGGCAATGAAAAAATAATATTTTCTTTGGAGCCAATATCTCAGAATAAACTGACAATTTGCTGATTTTATTTGAACCCTTCTTAAGCTCTTTTGCCCTATTAGCACGTAATTGCATGCTAACTACTGCCACTAAGCATATCAAAACTACTCAATTCACATTCAGTCTGATACTGTTTACCAAGATTTAAAACGACCACAGGTTTCTTTCGCACTTTTTCTGCCTGCTCAAGGTAAACATATCCTACAAAAGTTCCTTTTACTCTTGAAAAATAACTAGCAAGAACTTGGCCCAAGAGTGAATTTTTTCCTCCCGTATCAATGCTATGCACCTCGGATCCTTCCACAATATTCTTGGTCGGTCCTATAGAGTGCAAAACCGCTATCCTATAATAAGATTTTTCTTCTTTAAGAGATTCAAACCTTAAGAACTGATCAAATAACCTTTTATCTTTTCTAGTAATAGGCGTCTCAAAACTTTCCTTCCGTTTCCCAGTTTTGTAAAATTTCTGTAATTTCTTGGAAGATATGCGCCAGTTTTCTAATTCTATTGTTTCAGCAGCAAAGCGACCAATCAGCAATCCATTACAGGATGAAAGATTTTTTTTAATTTGCATAAGAAATTGCAAGGAATCACTTGGCGAAATCAAAAGCCTAAAGCTCGGAATGGACCTTTCTTCATTACGATAGATAACACATTTGCAGTTTTGGAAATTAATTTTTTTAGGCTTCATTGGTAATAAATCTAATACAGTTGATTCCAAACCTAAAATGCCTGCCAACAACTCTCCAGCGCGAGGCCCCCACACAGAATACGCTTGATGAAATTCAGTAACTAAATTTACGTTAACTCCAGTATAGGCGCATCTACTAAACAACACATCAATCAAATAATTGTACAAAGTAGTTTCATTGCAATTACTTGCCGTCAGTATGTAGTTATTGTGACCCGTCCTTAATATCGCCATTTGGTCTAAAATGCTACCATCTCTGTCAATCAAAAAACCTTCCTGACACTCTTCTACTCGTATGTCGACCTTTTTGAGGCCCAGACTCTTTTGAATGAAGTTTGTCGCATTTTTCCCAGTGATCTCTATTTTCATTAGATCTGACATGTCGGAGATACCTACATGCTTGCAAGTGGTTTCTATTTCGAGATTTATAAGGTCTGTCTCCTTACAAAAGGAATTTTCCCTTAAGAAACATCTCGGAATCAACCAGTCCCCATCCCTTTGCAAATGTGCCCCCTGTTTCTCATACTCAAAATGACCTGGTAAAGCACGGAACGGTTGTAATATTCTTTTTCCTTCATTATCGATGGAGAATAGTTTTGTTATGTCAAAAGTTGTCTTAGCGACTCTTATAGCTATATCAGGACCCCTCGTCTGACTCTTTATTATGTTTGTAACGTCATCATCATTTGAAAAAATGCTCAAAGCATTCGATTTCATTTCTTCAATTTTATTGGTGTTTTTTTTATAGTGAATTTTTTTCTCCTTATAAGATTCAACAAAATAGGTGATATTCTTTTCTAATGACTTCCTAAACCAATTTTGACGAAATCTCCCCTCATCCCTGTCTACAATCTGGCATTCATAATTTTCCTTATCCAGATGTGGCAAGTCACACTCCATGACCTTTAGACCTTTATTTTTGATTAGTTGACAAGCCGAGTAGTAAGTAGTCTCTATTGAATGGTTAGGACAAAACACTCCATTTGCACCTCCTACTAATGTAAGGTCAGGAGAGTTAAGGTGAGCTTTGAAAGAAGACAAACGAGGACACCATTCTAGCTTTTGAATACTGTTGTCCACTATACCAAAATCTGCGTTGTACCCTCCTGAAACTGCCAAAAGGCTTGTCTTAATTTTAGTACGACGACCTTGGGAATTTCTTATTATTATGCCTCTTAGGTGAGACTTTCCCAGTACTTTGATGATCCTAGCACCACGAAAAACTGGATAATCAGCGACCATAGTGGAATTCAGTCTTGTATCAATGATAGCATCTATTTTTAATCCTAAACTCATTAGATATTTAACCGTATTCCAACCCGCATCATTGTTCGTATATATTGAGACCCCGTCATTGGGACCAAGGCCAAATCGATTTAGGCAAGTATTAAAAAAACCTGCTGACATAATCCCTGGTATTGTTTTATTTAAAGATATTGGTATTCTCTCTGTTGCACCGCAAGCTATAAACGCATGCTCTGCTTTAATCCTTAAAAGTTTGAAGATTGGATGCGCACTATTTGTATCGTCTAGTTTGAAACACTTTTCTATTGCCAAAAAAGTTCCATCTGAATCCCTTTTTAAAAATTGTGTTCGATTGCAAATGCGGACATGCTCATGGCTTTCTAAATCTAATACAGTATTCCTTAGCCATGTATTATTGCTTTGGCCCTCGCTATTTAGTCTTCCTCCCAATATGAAATCGCTTTCCAAAAGCATTAGCCTTACACCGGCCTTTGAAGAAGCCAAACTAGCCACCAAGCCTGCAACTCCAGATCCTACAACTAGCAGCTCAACGGATACATGCTCTACATCAGCAAAGGTCATTCCTTCTTCTTTTTCTCTAACACCAGGATCTACTAATTCATTCCTTGACAACCATGGAGTGAGTTTAAAAAGTTGGTCCTTTGAGAATTTTTTCGCCTCCTTTAGGCTTTTATGGAAAAGGTTAGCATTTGGTTTACCTACACTAGGATGGCAGTCTTCACTGTCATGCCTATTTTTTTGATTATTAAATGTAAATCCTGGATACACTTCTTGACCTAACCAACAGTCTAAATATGCCAATTTACTTTCTCCCAAATTCAAGAAGTGACCTGAACTGGAGCAGGTTGAAATTAGAGACTCACTGCAATTGTAAACAGATGAATTAATAGTGTGCTCCCTATTATTAGCCAGAATGGCAGAAGCCAGGGTATCCCCTGGACTTGCCGGAATTATTTGCCCTTGAAAATGAATAGGGAAAGACAAATCTCGTTTGAAAATACCCGCATTTAGAATTTTTCGCATAATATTTTTCCTACACTCACCTTTGCGATACAACCTATTAGGCTATTTTTAACCATTCAACAACTAACCGACATTCTCAAAATTTGAAGATGTAATTTTTTTAGTGCAACTATGCCTTGCTACATCACAAAAATTTTACTACAACATGCCAGCATAGGGGAACAACTATGGTCAAGATTAATGGTAATGAGATAAGACCTGGGAATGTGCTTGAACACAATGACGGCCTATGGGTGGCTGTTAAAGTTTCACATGTTAAACCTGGTAAAGGTGGTGCATTTGCCCAAGTCGAGATGAAAAATCTACGAAATGGTTCGAAATTAAATGAGAGATTCAGGTCAGCAGATAAAGTTGAAAAGGCACGACTGGAACAAAAAGAGCAACAGTTTTTGTATGAGAGTGATAAAACCCTATTTTTTATGGATAAAACAACCTTTGAACAAATAGAACTTCCTGCTGACTTAATTTCGGATAGAATAGCCTTTTTGGATGAAGGAATGACTGTACAGATTGAATACTATGAAGATGAAGCACTTAATGTAACTCTGCCTGAGAAGGTAATCTGTAAAGTCATAGAAACTGAACCCTCAGTGAAAGGACAAACTGCATCAAATAGTTTTAAGCCAGCAATTTTACAAAATGGTGTCAGAATATCGGTGCCTCCCTTTATCCAACAAGATGAGGAAATTGTTGTTTCAACAGAAACATCTGAATACATAGAAAGAGCATGAACTGCTAATCAACAAAACCTCATTTGGAAACAAATAGTGCCCAATTATAGTGCAACATTAAACGTGATGATAAAGGCAGCTCGGAAAGCGGCAAGAAGCCTTCTGAAGGACTTTGGCGAAGTAGAGCATTTACAAGCAGCGACTAAATCACCAGGAGATTTTGTCTCAAAGGCTGATTTAAGGGCAGAAAAAATCATTAGAGCGGAGCTTGAGCAAGCTCGTCCATATTATGGATGGGTCGGAGAAGAAAGTGAAGAGGTAATTGGTAAAGACCCAACAAGGCGTTGGATTGTTGATCCATTGGACGGTACAAGTAATTTCTTGCACGGGATCCCCCATTGGGCTATTTCAATAGCCCTAGAACACAAGAAAGAGGTCGTTATAGGGGTTATTTATGACCCTATAAAAAATGAATGCTATGTGGCAGAAAAAGGTAATGGTGCTTGGCTCAATGAAAAGCGTCTAAGGGTTTCAGGCCGGGAAAATATGTTAGAAATGCTTTTTGCTACTGGAATACCTTTTGCAAACAAAGCTGGCTTATCTTCTACGCTCCAAGAAATAAACCACCTTATGCCAAAATGCTCGGGTTTACGCAGAAATGGTGCCGCTGCCCTTGATTTAGCCTATGTTGCAGCTGGAAGACTAGATGGCTATTGGGAAAGAGGTTTAAACAGCTGGGATATTGCTGCTGGTATATTAATTGTGAGAGAATCCGGTGGATTAGTAGAATCATTGGAAAGAGACATGGATCCCATTTCAAATGGATCAATAATAGCAGCAAGTAACAAGATATTTAATGAATTGTCAGATATTATCTTACGATCAGGCTAAATATTTGTTTCTACTATGACGTCGAGCTCATTCCCATCACAGATCAATTTCCCTTTATTATATAAGAACTTCACTAACCCTAGCCCAATACCATTGGCAGAAGATGACATAACTCCTGCCTTCTGTCCTTTTGCATTGTAAATAATTTTCCTTGAAGAAGAACAGTCTGGAGCATTTTTAAACCTAAAGAGACCATTTTTTAGGGTTGCTTTATGTTTCATTCTGGCAGTGACCTCTTGACCCACAAAACATCCTTTACTGAAGCTAACTCCATTCAATTTATCGAACCCCATCTCCAAAATAAAAGTTTCATTTGGGATTAACTCATGCCCATACTTCGGAATGGCAAGTCCAATTCGACGCTCTTCAAACTCCTTTACCAAATCCCTATTTCTAATGCTACTTTTATCTTCAAAAGTTTCTTCTACTAACTCTCTCCAACCCAACTCTGGATTTCTGGGGTCCGAAAAACCAGACGGGGAGAGCATCCCCACCCCTAGTAAAATCTTTTGATTTATATCAGATATTACAACATCTGATCGTAGCCGATAAAGGTTCAGGGTCTTTTTAAGGTCCTCAACTCTTTCTTTATCAATGTCTATTACAAAATTTTCCGCACCTAAACCCCAGACAAAAAAATCATATAGATATTTTCCCTGAGGAGTAAGGATCCCCGAATAAATAATGGAGTCAGTTACCTCATCAATATCATTAGTTAGAATCCCTTGCAGAAGCTTCTTTGCATCCTTGCCACGCACACGAATTAACCTCCTCGATTCGTCTATGAACTGCCTAAATTCCGTATCCAATTGAGTTATCCTCCCAACATCTGAAGTTTCGATAAATCCGCATAAAGGCCTTTCTTTTCCATTAATTCAGCGTGCGTACCCTGCTCAACAATCACTCCATTATCCATGACAATAACCTTTTGCGCATTAATAATATTAGCTATTCTATGGGAGATCATTAAAGTAGTTCTACCGATAATGCTTTCATTAAATGCTTTTTGCACCAGTTTCTCCGATTTAGCATCCAATGCAGCAGTAGGTTCATCAAGCAGGAAAATAGGCGTATTTCTAATAAATGCTCTAGCGATATTTATTCTTTGTCTTTGCCCTCCAGAGAGTTTGTTCCCCCGGGGGCCAACTTTGGTAAATAACTTTTCTGGTAAATCATCTGCAAACTCATTTACAAAAGCTGACAAACACGCATGTTCAATTTCAGACTCACTAGCCCCTAATTTTCCTATTCGCACATTTTCATAAATTGACTCATCAAACAGTTGGTTTTCCTGTATTACAATTGACATATTAGCTCTTAACCTATTTACGGGTATGGTAGAAATATCTTTACCATCTATGAGAATTCTTCCACTTGTGGGGGCTATCAGCCCAGCAAGCAGTCTTAGTATTGTAGTCTTACCAGCACCGGACTTACCAACAAAAGCTACAAGTTCTCCAGGGGAAACAGAAAAGTTCACCTTGTCGAGAATTAATTTGTCATCTACCTCAAAAGATACCTTTTCGAAAAGAATTTCTCCTGAAAAATTTATGACATGGCTATCCCCAAGCTCCAGTTTTTGGCGATTTATCGAATTATTTACATGAAAAAACCTAAACACCTTTTCAGCGCTGGCGAGCATAACTTGAAAATTTCCTGCTACATTACTTAACCTTCTCATTGGTTCGAAAATTAATGCCATTGCAGTGAAGAAAGCCATAAAATCCCCGATAGTTTTCTCTCCAGCAACTATCTGGCCTCCGCCAAAAATCATGACTCCAAGAAACCCAACCCCGGCGATAAAGTCTATTAAAGCTGGAGTAGTAGCTATCCCACCCTCTATTTTAAGCTTAATCTTTCGTACTTTTTCTAAGAGAACCTTGAACAATCCTAAGCGATAAGCTTCGATAGAATAAAGTTTGATAATGGCAATGCCATGGAAAATTTCATCTAAGGACAAACTTAAATTTCCTTCTATAGTCCTATTCTCGCTGGAGGTTTTCCTAATCCAACTTTGGAGGAAGAACACAGGGACAATGAGTAGTGGGGCACCTATAAACGCAATGACTGTCCACGTCCAATCAACATACAAGGCAACCGCGACAAGTGACAAAAGTGAGACCCCATCTCTAACCAAGGTGATAAATATGGTGCCGGCTGTACCTGTCACAGCCCTGGTATCAACACGCATTCTTTCTATTAATACTCCTGGAGAGACTTTATTAAAGAAATCCATATCCAAGTTGATTAACTTTTCCAACAAACTCTCTTGTAATGCTTTTTCAACCTTCTGACTAACCCATGTAACAATTAATCTTTGAATTAATCCAGAAAGTGCGCGTAGCAAGAAAATAGCAAAAATTATGAGCCCTACAGACAATAATGCAGCTTTATTACTAGGAACGAAAACATCATCAAACATGGCTTTAATTGAGTACGAGAGTAACCCTAACATTCCACCTTCTAATGTCATAAAGACTATGCCTACTATTAAGATGGCCGCGTATTTTCGGAAATACTTTTCCCAAAACCAACTAGTCAAGATGTTGGAATCAATTATCCTTGAAATTTTGGAATTTACCAGATCATTTCTTGAATTATTCATCAAATCAGATCACTATCCTATCTAGTCGGCCACACTGATTTAGCCACGGAATTTCATTGTTAATTTGTTAGGGTTATAGCACGTCTCTAACCACGATCTAAAACTTATTCCTGTTTTTTTGTTATCTTTTTCATACATATCAAGCATAAAATCCAATATTCCAGATCTTGCCAATTTTATGTGTAAATAGCGAAAAGATAATTGGCTCCTAGCTATTGAAAATGGTGTATCCAATATCAATAGATGGTAAAGAACTGAAGCCAAACCGGCTCTATCCGCTCCAGACTTACAATGTAATAGAATGGGATACTCTATGCTTTTAAAGACATTTGCCAGAGATAGTAATTCCTCCGGTTTTGCTAATCTAGTGGCATAGAGAGGATGGTTAATGAGCTTAATTCCTAAATCATTGCACTTCTGGGATTCTAAAAAATAAGATCCTTGGTTGCTAGCACCTCGTAGGTTGATGATGGTTTTTATCCCAAACTCAGCCCATTTAATAATTCTATCCGGAGATGGTTGATTAGCTCGATATACACCGGGTGCAACTTCTGCCGTATTATGGTAGAAATATCTTAAGAACTCGTGATCTATCCAGAAAGCATGTTTTTTGGCTGAGTTTAACTGAGTATCACTCCCTTCCCATGGTTCGAGAGATTTCCGCCAATTCAAATCGAATTCTTCAAACCGCTTCTTTAGTTTGTTAAACAAATTAAATCCAGTCTAGCAAATTACAACTATTTTGGTATAAGTAGCCCTTGGAACAAAAATTGGCAACCTTTGTGCTAAAAGCATCAAATAAACCAGTAGCAAGGAATACTTCACAGATGAGTAAGTCTTCTAATATCAAGTTGACATACGGCAGGGAACATTTAGCAATACCTGGACCATCAAATATTCCGCAGCGAGTTCTCCAAGCCATGAACAGACCTGCCCCAAACATATATGGCAAGGAAATAGAACTTGTTACAGAAGGGGTGAGAGAAGGCATTGCCAAGTTTGCTAACACAAATGGTAAAACAGTCATTTATGTATCTAATGGACATGGTGTTTGGGAAGCTTCATTAGTTAATTTATTCAGACCTAATGACTCAGTTTTACTTTGCTCAACTGGTCATTTTGGGCATAAATGGGGAATAATTGCTAAAAGATTAGGACTGAATATTATTCATATCGACGTAGGGTTCAATACCATAATTGATCCCACTCGGATCGAAGAAATATTAAAGGATGATAGAGCTCGAAAAATAAAAGGAATTCTTGCAGTTCATACTGACACATCAAGCTCTAGTAGGAATAGAATACAGGATTTCAAAGAAGCAATTAGTGCTGCTAAGCATCCTGCTATTTTAGTCGTAGATGCAATAGCTTCTTTTGGCTGTGAAAGAATAGAAATGGATCCTTGGGGCATTGATGTTCTTATTACGGCTTCGCAAAAAGGCTTGATGACACCTCCTGGGCTTGCTTACTGCATTGTAAATGAACGTGCTGAGAATTATGCAAAAAAACTGAACAACAAAGACCAAATCGTCAGTCCGTATTGGGACTGGCAACCACGTTTAAACCCGGCTAGATTCTATGACATCTTTTCAGGGACGGCTCCTACCAATCTATTGTTTGGACAACTGGAAGCCCTTAATATGCTGAATGAGGAGGGAAGAGAAAATGTTTTTCTTAGGCATGAAATACTTTCTGGAATGGTCTGGGAATGTATTGAGCATTTAGGATCAAAAGGAGGGGCTCTTTCCTTAAATATTAGAGATAAAAGTCTCAGATCAAACGCAGTCACAACTATTTTCTCACGGCAATTTGATTTTAGTAGAGTGAGGGAATGGATATCTAGGCAGGGTGGTGTTGATTTGGGAATCGGAATCGGATTTTCTTCTAAAGAGTTTTTAGAAGGTCGATCAGTTTTCAGGATAGGGCATATGGGCTATTTGAATCCACATATGATCCTTGGCGTTTTAAGTCTATTGGAAGCTGGTTTGAAGAAAGAGAATATCCCCTTTACCCCGGGAGGTATAACCGCTGCTACTGAATTCATGGTAAAAAAACTACGGTCTCAAAGAGACTAAATGGTTTCCTTTAATACTTTAGGTAATTGATCTGCCAAATAAGTCATATCTGTAACTTCTCCTACTGTAATACGTATGCATCTGTTTAGTGGGGCAACAGAAGGCATTCGTACAAAGACGTCACGCTTAATTAAGTTTTGCAAGATCTTGCTAGCATACTGCCCCTCCCTACCACAATCAACTGCAACAAAGTTTGTGAATGATTCAATAGTGGATAGATTATTCTCCGTTGCTATTTTTTCAATTTCGCCTTTTGCTTCGTTGACTCTGTATTTGACAATATTTAAGTACTCTTCATCATTTAGAGCTGCCAAAGCCCCAGTTTGCGCAATTCTATTTACTCCAAAGTGATTCCTGATTTTATCAAAATTTTTAATTACATCGCTGGCACCAATAGCAAAGCCAATTCTTGCTCCAGCCAATCCATATGCTTTAGAAAAAGTCCTAAAGCGCAGGACCTGTGGGTTTTCAACATTTATTTCAGGAACCATATGCTTAGGAGCAAAATCTGCATAAGCTTCATCGAGACATAAGATACAATCTTCTGGAATTCTTTTTATTATCTCCTCAATTCTCTTTGCTGAATTAGCTGTACCCATTGGGTTGTCAGGATTTGCGAAATAAATTAATCTTGCACGATGTTTGGCAGCCGCATCTACTAAGGCTTCTAAGTCTTCATGATCCTTTTGGTATGGAATAAAAATCAATTCACCGCCATAGCCCTTGACGTGATAATTAAAGGTTGGATATGCCCCAAGCGAAGTTATAACTTTGACCCCAGGTTCAACAAGGAGTCTAACCAAGTAACCCAATAATGCGTCAATACCTTCCCCAATCACAATATTTACTCGGTTTACATTCATCTTTTTTGCTATAGCTTCCCTAATTTCATAATTTTCTGGGTCACCATATTTCCATACATCAAAAGCAGCAGCCTTTTGCATTGCGATAATAGACTTCTCAGAAGGTCCAAAAATACTCTCATTTGCACCCAAACGTGCTTTAAAAACCATCCCCGAGGATCTTTCTTGAGCTTCTGGTCCAACGAACGGAACTTCCGCCGACAAACTATTTATTAGATTTGTATAGAGTTTCATTGCTTTATTTTAGTTGCGATAAGCGGGAAAGTGCTCCCTCTTTCTTTTCAATTTCAGAGAATAATGTAGAAAACCTAATTTTAATGTCCTCTACAATGGCGATAGGGGCATTAGCCAAGAATTTTTTATTTTGAAGTTTCTTATCCAACATTTCACTTTCAGATCGGAGCTTTTGAAGGGTTTTCTCCAGTCGCAATTTTTCCTTTGGAACATCGATTACATTTGCAAGTGGAAATATAAATTCAGCCCCAGGAACTGAAATGCTTATTGAACCATCTTGCATTTCCTCAGAGAAATCAATTCTTTCTATACGACCGAGTTGCTTTATAAAAATATCATTTGCCTGTAAGAATTTTTTCTCCCTAGGATTTACCTTGAAAGCTTGCAAGCTTATCTTTGTCCCAGCTGGGACATTCATTTCCGCCCTTACAGAACGAATCTCCTCAACAAGACTTATAATCCAATTTATCTCATTATGAGCCTCTTGGTTCCATAACGCCTTTAGATTATATTCAGGCCAGTCCTGATGCATGATAAGGTTTTCACGGATCCCAGTCTTACTCCAAATCTCTTCCGTGATGAATGGCATTATGGGATGCAGCATTATTAGGCACTGATCTAAGGCCCAGGCAAAAGTCCTTTGGGTTTCCGTCTTGACATCTCTGTCATCCCCCAACAGTAATGGTTTAGAAAACTCTAAGTACCAATCGCAAAATTTCCCCCAAACATGTGCATAAAGTAAATTTGCAACTTCATTAAAACGGAATTTTTCAAGGCATTTATCTACTTCAGCTTTGACAGCTACCGTTTCTCCAATTATCCACTTATTCAAAGTATTTTGAGCGCTAATGGGATCAAATTTGTCACTACTCTTACATTCATTCATTGTTCCATATCTTGCAGCATTCCAAATCTTTGTTCCAAAGTTTCTGTACCCCAAGACTCGATCGGTAGATAACTTAAGATCCCGACCAATTGCAGCCATCGAAGTAAGAGTGAACCTAACTGCATCTGCCCCATATTCATTTATTAGATCCAAAGGATCTATAACATTACCCAGGGACTTAGACATTTTTTTCCCTTTCTCATCCCTAACGAGGGCATGAACATAGACCTTCTGAAATGGCACTTGATTTACCAATGCGAGTTGCATCATCATCATCCTTGCAACCCAAAAAAATAGAATGTCAAAACCTGTAACTAAAATACTGGTTGGAAAATATTTTTGTAATTCCTCAGTATTGTCAGGCCAACCTAATGTCCCAATTGGCCATAAACCTGAAGAAAACCACGTGTCTAATACATCCGAATCTCTTATCAAATTCTTATTTCCAGCAGCTTTCTTAGCCTCTTCTTCCGAAACTGCACAGTATTGATTTCCATCTTCATCATACCAAACAGGAATTTGATGCCCCCACCACAACTGACGGCTTATACACCATGGCTCTATATTCTCCAACCAGGCGAAATAAGTTTTTGTGTCCCTTTCTGGAAATATCTGGGTCCGCCCATCTTTGACGGCGTCTATAGCAGATTGAACTATTGCTTTAGCATCTACGAACCATTGTTTCGTCAAGTATGGTTCCACCACTACTTTGGATCTATCTCCAAAAGGCTGAACAATCTTCTTTTTCTCCACCTTTATAAGGTAACCCTCATTGTCTAAATCTTGAACAATACTTTTACGTGCTTCATACCTATCCAATCTTCGATACGGCCTAGGAATATAACTGACGTCTAACAAGCAAGCTTTCTCATCCATTAGATTAAAAAATTCAAGGCCATGTCTCTTGGCAACTTCATAGTCATTGAAATCATGTGCTCCAGTGATTTTAACCGCACCAGATCCAAAATTTGGATCTGGATATTCATCTTCAATTATTGGGATATCACGATTGGTTAAAGGTAAAACCACCTCTTTTCCGATTATGTCCCTATAGCGTTCATCATCTGGGTGAACTGCAACAGCGCCATCACCTAGCATTGTTTCCGGTCTGGTGGTAGCAATCGAAATATAATCACGAGTTTCTCTAAAAGTTTCCTGGCCATCTGCATCACGCTCTATATATTCATACTTCTCTCCGTTCTTGAGTGGATACTTTATATGCCAGAACTCACCATCGATCTCCATATTTTCAACTTCTAAATCGGAAATGGCCGTCTTGAAATGAGGGTCCCAATTGACTAGCCTTTCTCCTCTATATATGTACCCGTCTGAATACATTTTCACGAAAGCCGCTAACACTGACTTTTGAAAATTTGTGTCCATAGTGAAACGATTTCTATTCCAATCACAGGAAGCTCCTATCCTTTTTAATTGATCAATTATAGTCCCTCCGCTCTTCTCTTTCCATTCCCATACCTTTTCGAGAAAGGGGCCCCTTCCTAATTTCTCTCTGGTTACATTCTCGTTCTTCTCAAGCTCCCTTTCCACGACCATTTGGGTGGCAATTCCTGCATGGTCTTGCCCTGGTTGCCATAAAGTGTCAAAACCTCGCATTCTGTGCCACCTTACCAAGATATCCTGAATAGTATTGTTAAATGCATGTCCCATGTGCAAATTTCCCGTTACATTGGGTGGAGGGATCATTATACAAAACGTTTCCATGCCAGGTTTTGCGTTCACCCCCGCAGCAAAAGCTCCAGTATCCTGCCAAAGCTTTATAAGGCGATTCTCAACTTCATGGGGGTCAAAGGTTTTTTCCATATCATTAATATTCTTAATACCTGCTATATTTCCAATGGTTCTTACCTTTACTTACAAAGTTTTTAAACATCTAAATTTAGAAAATTGTAGCCCTTTTAGTAAAATAAGTGCCTTTATTTATACAAGACTCTAACAAAATTCAGACTTCTACCCAAGCACCACAAATCATAGCTAGTGCTAATATCAAAATTCTAAAATCTTTTTTCTTTCTTCCTGGATTATCCTTTTCTTAGAACTCGTCCAAATCTTGTTAACAAACAAAACCTTGGTTAAAATTGACTTCAGATTTTACTTGTTAATCCTCTATTATCCAACTCTTGTGAAACAATATCTCTTATCATCATTTTAAGTAAAACAACCTCTTCTGAACTCAAAGCCGTGAAATCGCTCTTACTTGAGGAAATTAGCTGGTCCTCTTTCAAATAGAGTATCTCTTGGTTTGTTTCTTCAATTTGATCTTGCTTATCTATTTCAATCTTTAGAAAGTCCTCAACTTCCTTAAGCGTATCAGGAATACTTTTTTCTTGGTTAGTATTTGTTTTTAAATTCTTTTGGGCTTTGGTTGCTCTTTTTTTGCTAGGTGCAACTTTATTTGTTTTCATATTAGACATAGATTTATTTTTCTTCACAGCTCTTAAAGATATTACTCTATTATTGGTAACCCAATCTGTTTTAGAATAGATTCAAATGGCCCCAACTGGCTTTTTTCTTTTTGTTGTACTTCACTAACCGTTTTAGCAACTTTCACACCAAGGAAATTTACATTTAAGTCACCAGAAGCAGCCAAGACGGAAAATTTTGCAAACAGATGATCTCTCTCTGCAGATGCTAACTGAGTTCTTGCATCTAATAAGGCCTGTTCCGAATTAATAACATTAAGCGTTGTACGAGTTCCTAGTTTCTCTTCAACGACAACTCCCTCATAGGCTATCTCAGAAGATTCTACCTGTCTCTTCCTAGCTTCAATTGTAGCTTCAGCTACTCTTAGATTAGACCAAGCAATTGAAATTTCCTCTGCCACACTTCTTCTCACCAAGTTGGTATTAGTTTGCTCAGCTTTTAGGTTGCTCTCAGCTTGACTGACTTTATTATCAATCCGCCCGGAATTAAATATAGGAAAGGATCCTTCTATCTTGATTGAAGCAGAGTTATAATTACCTGCGGACTGACTAAAGCCATTTGTTAGACTAGATTTTAGATTAATCAGTGGTTTTTTCTCGCCTACTGCTATGTCAATCGCAACATCTGCGATCTTTTCTTGTTCTTTTGCGGATAATATTCTTGGATGCTTTTTTAGAGCCCTTTTTTTCGCTTTTTCTATACTTTTAGGCAATTGAAACGAGGTTATTACTGGCTCCAAATTTCGGGGTACTATTCCTACCTGAGTCAAGAAAAGTTCGGTCGTTATGGCTAGAGCTCCTTCCTTCGCAGTCAAATTTGCTTTGGCAGACGCAAGCGCTGCCTCTGCTTGAGCTACGTCAGTTCTAGTAACTTCACCAAGGCTAAATCTATCTCTGACCTCTTCAAATTGGCGCGTAAGCACTGCCACGTTGCCATTGCTCAAAGCAACAAATTTTTGATCACGCAAAACATTTAAATATGAGTTTATAGTCGCCAGCAATACTCTTTGCTCCAAGTCATTAAGTTCGTGATTAGCCTTAGAGAGAACATGCTTCTGCAGCCTTATTTTGTTTTTTGACCTCTTTCCATCTGAAAGAGTATAGCTTCCCACCAAGGAACCGGAATACCCATCATTGAGGGATCCTGCATTAAGGTTCCAATCTCTAGAACCTGTGAATGCCGTAGAAACCATGACGCCTGACTCTGAGGCAGCTATCTTAATTGCATCCCTCTGGGCAGCAAGATGTGCTCTTGTTAAGACCAATTGTCTATTACTAGTATAAGTAAGTCTCAATATCTCATCCAATGAGTCTGGGAAAACTGGTAATGGAAATGCAATTAATAAAAAAGAAATAGTCAGAGAGAAATACAGTGATATTAATTTATACATTGAACCCTCTCATTCGTAACATAATAATCGATCTTCTCAGGTAGTTAGAAAACAAATTCTTGTTTCTTTGAAAAATCTTTCAACACCGGAACCGATGCATTAAAACAAAAATTCCAGTCTACACCATGCATGGTTCTTAACCCTCGCCAACATTCAGCTCTGACCCCATCAATAAATAACGCTACAATTCTTCCTCCTAACTTAACTTGGCTTTCTAGTTGTGTTGGAAGTTCTTCTACTCCTCCCTGAATAATGAGAGCATCAAAAGGACCCTGGCTATCCAAACCATCAGTTAGCTTACCTTCATAGACTACGGCATTATCAATGGATTCATTGCTAAGAATTTCCTGAGCCTGGTCAGCGAAATCAGGTGTCTCAATCCCAATCACAGCTTCAGCTAGGCCTGCCAAGACAGCAGATGAATAACCAAAGCCTGGAGCAATATCTAAAACTAAATCTTTAGAAGTCACATTAAGGAAAGTTAACATTTTGGCAAAAATTCTTGGCTCTAGTAAATACCTTCCAGGGCCTATGCATAGGTTTGTTCCACTATATGCGACTGACTGGAACTGTTTAGGAACAAACTTTTCTCGGGGTACTTGTGATAGAGCCCTTAAAATGCTGTATTTTGTTACATCCGCGGGTCTGATTTGGCAATCAATCATTTCCCTTCTGGCGCATGCAAAGTCACTCATCGAATCTCCTGAAGCACTAATTATAAGGTAGTTATGCCATATCTGGGGGTTAGTATCAATCTGTCATAGCAACAAAACAAATCTCCTGCTACTCATATGAAACTTTGCATTAAAATTAATGCCAGAGCTTGTATTTGTTTCACTAACTGTTATTACTGAGCCCATATGGGATAGGGCGTGTTGGCAGAGTGGTGATGCAGCGGATTGCAAATCCGTGTACACGTGTTCGATTCACGTACACGCCTCCAACCACGTATTAAAATTACTTGCACCCCTAAAACGATCCGTTTGGGTTTTCGAGACCAGGAAATAATTCTTGATTCTCGGAACACTGGAGTGCTGCGGTTTAAAGCTTTCTTCAGAAAATCTTATTGAGGTCCTTTTATTAGAATTAATTAAGACAACTAAGAATCACTATCTGATAGGTGGTTTAAGGAGACACTCAAATACTATAATAACTCTTCAAATTTCTCAATTTCATGGCTCAATATGAAAAAAAGCACTGTACGCAAGCAAAGAGCGAGTGATTCTGAACACGCTTATAGGGATAGGTAAATTGGATTTTTCACTTAGACTATAAGTACTAGATAATGGCTGGCATAAAACATGCAACTATAATGTATGCATATCTGGGGATTGAAGTGTTGAATTCTAGCAGTCGATACCAAGAAAAATTAGTAAAAAAAGTTATTCCCAAAGGCAATGATCTTAAGGCAAATAATACAAACGTCCTTTTCTATCCCTTCCTAAGAGACGGCAAGTTATGAAAGATATTACATATATATTACCCACTAGAATTGATTCTGATGATCGCTTGCGAAATACAATTACATCAGTAACTTATCTCCTCAAAAACTTCCCTGAGGCAAAAATTCTGGTTAAGGAGGTAGATAAGCAATCAATATTTGAGCAAAATGTGCTTCCAACAATTAATACGTTAGTAGAAGTAAAAAATCTTACCCATATCTTTGAAAAGAGTACTGATGCATTTTTTCATAAAACTCGAATACTAAATGA
The DNA here is from genome assembly GCA_902599445.1 of uncultured Alphaproteobacteria bacterium. Lineage (GTDB taxonomy): Bacteria > Pseudomonadota > Alphaproteobacteria > Rhodobacterales > Rhodobacteraceae > CACIIZ01. Next base: position 37,893 of record CACKFK010000005.1, on the reverse strand, counting down.
TCTTATCTTAGAAGCCGATACTGAGGTTGTAGCTAGTCATGATGTTGATGTTGTTTATCCTTTGGAAAATCATCAATCAGCATATTATTCTATAATTAATGGAGTTTCCGATATTGTTTACCCATATGGGTGTGGTGTCTATCAGTTCAAGGTGAACTCTTTTGGCGTGGTGTTTGAAAACTTTCTAAAGAGTGGGTTTAATTTTAATGTAATTCAACCTTATTCCAAATGTGATCAGTCTACAATTAATTGGTCTCAATTTTATAACAGAAAAAAAGTAATAGAGGGATATATGTGGAATGAAAATTTCCTTAATTCTAATGTAGCCGATCGTGAATTTTATTATCGCTTCAATCGTTTAGGATATTCGGTAAATAGGTATGATGGCGTCATCTGGCACTTTGAGCATGATAAAGTTAACTCTCAAAATTTAGAATATGAAAAGATGAAAGAAAATAATGATTTATGGCAATGGATAAGAACACAAGATTCTAATAATTTACATCGATATTATAAAAATCAAGAATACTTGAAGTTGAGGCAAACTGATGCTTGCTTTCAATGATATTGGGAAAATAGGTAGATTAGGCAATCAAATGTTTCAATATGCCAGCCTAAGGGGTATTGCTGCAAATCTTGGTTACGAATTTTGCATACCTTATTCATCTTGTGAAAACGTTTGGGTTGAACATCAGCTTTTTCAAGTCTTTACACTAAAAAACCTTAAAGAACATAATATTAAACTTCTCGATGAAGGACATGCCCCAATAGCTAAACAAAGAACAAATTTTCATATTTTTGATGAAGATTTTTTTAATTACTGCCCAGATGATGTAAGCTTACTTGGATATTTCCCCTCTGAGAAGTATTTTCAAAAAATTAAAGCTTCTATTAGGGAAGATTTCACTTTCCATTCTAATATCTGCGAACTGTCTAAGGCAATGATCTGTAAATTAGATAAACCTATTTCTTTACATGTTAGAAGAACTGATTATAAAACTGATAAAAATGCACTAGTTTTAGATCCTAATTATTATTTAGAAGCATTAAAACTCTTTGATAAAGATAGAATTGTTATTATTTTTTCTGATGATCCTGAATGGTGCAGGCAACAAGAATTTTTTTCATCTAAAAGGTTTTTAATATCTGAAACTAAAAGCAATGCAATTGACTTATGTCTCATGAGTTTATGTTCAGCACACATAATAGCTAACTCAACATTTTCATGGTGGGGTGCGTGGCTAGCTAATAGTGAAAAAGTTGTGGCTCCAAAAAAATGGGACAGAAAAGGGCATAATAATCTGCTAGAAAAAAATACAATCGCTGACGATTGGCATTGTATATAAAGAGTGAAATGCCAAATGTTCTTACTCACTGGCTACGTATATTAATTATACATTTTATATTATAGGATCATTATCATATGCTTCTCCCCCACAAATCTATAGATGATATTGTACTAAATTATATGATAAATTATCAAATAGGTAAAATAATTAAGGAAGGTATAATTGGTAAAGAAATAAAGTAATTATTATTGCAAGAAGGCAATCAACACATTGATAAAATAAACTCCAAAAAATTTCAATTCCAGATCATAAGTTGCCGTTTGCAGAAACAACAAATAATGACTCTAAAATACCAAGAATACTGGTTAACCTTTTAAAACTGAATAGATAGTGTAATCATTTGCCTGAAACAAAGAATATATCACACTGTAGCAACTCTTTTTTAGTGGTTGCAAAATCAGTCATGCTGTAGGGTTGGTATCCGAATTTCTTGAAAAGATCAAAATAGTAGCGCATTGATTTTTGTCCGATATATGTATCAGCCAAAATCAACTCCATTTGTATTGCGTAAATCCTCTTCTCGGATAAGGCATTTTTTGAACCTTCAAGAACCTTAAATTCAGCACCTTGTACATCCAGCTTGAGAAGATCTACATGTTTAATTTCATGTGCAGAAATGAACTCATCAAGAGTTACAAATTTGCACTCAATTTTTGCTTCGGTTATTAAACCTTCTAAACCACACCATGTGTCTTTCACATCCTTGCTAAATGATAGTAACGAGTTAGTTTCATTAAGTTTGTTTACGTAAAAAGTTTCCGTACCCTTATGTGATGAGAGTCCTAAATTAAATGTCTTAACCCTATTAGATTCCAGTTTACAAAGTTGAGAGTAGGATCTTGGAAAAGGTTCAAGTGAATAGATGATACTTTTAGGAAATAGTTCAGTGTATTTTCTGACACTCGAACCATTGTACCCTCCAACATCAACAATTAAGGGTTCATCAGAACTTATAATTTTCTGCAACACACTTTCATTATTAATATCAGCTCCAACACTAAACTCCCTACAAAGCTCTCTTACTTTATCAAGTAGTTTTTCATTGACACTCTCGGTATTCATATAATTTTTTGTTCCTAGATGACTTCAAATCCCATGCACTTAGATCCTGACCTAGCAAATTCAATGCCAGCCTTTTGATTTTATTTTGCTAAACTCAACCACCTACTGGCCAAATATGGGACTCCTTAAGGACTCGCGCTTCCTTCAATTATTTACCATCATAGAAAGGTAAAGAGAGATCTAGAAATCAAGACCCTGATTTCTGTTATGGAATTGCGTTCATGCTGTTGACTTTGACCAAACTGAACCCTCTTGTTTGGCTGTTCCCATCAAAACTTGATGTTGGCTCTCACAAATTTCTTTGTGCAACTGCAGAGATTCTTCACTAAATAATCTTGAAGGTGCTGGGTAATGGATAAAATTACCTTTTCTATCAACTCCGCGGGCAAGCATGGCATACGATTTTCCTGATGTTTGCTGTATTACATCTGGGTTTATGTACCTTATGGCAATACCAATTCGCCTATCATCAGAGAAATTAGGACCAGAACCATGAATCATTAAACCATGGTGAAGAGACATTTGTCCTGGGTCTAATTCAGCAAATATCTTTTTATCTCTAGGGATATCTACCTTAATTTCTTGTCCTCTAGATAACAAACTATCCCCAGAAAAAGTGTCCTCATGAGGAAAAATTTGGTTTTTATGCGATCCTCTCACAAACTCCATGCAACCGGATTTCTTCCTTGATGGGCTTAGAGCTATCCATGCAGTAACTTGCCCAGATGTTTCTCCCATGCCCCAGTAAGTGAGATCCTGGTGCATGCCAACAAAGTGTTTACTTTTTGTTTCCTTAATAAAAAATTCAGCCGCCCAAATTAAAATGTTTTTTCCTAATATACCTTCAACAACGTCGAGCACCCTCTTATCCTTGGCAATATCGGCAACCAATGGAATTACAGCATTGGCGGGACCTCTCTTATATGAGTTCAAAGGTTTGGGTAGTTTATTAACCGATGCAAATCTATCCTCTATTGTCTCTAATTCTTTACGAAACGTCTCCGCTTGCTTTCTGGAAAAGACTTCTACTGGAAATAAATATCCATCTGATTTATACTGCTCAGATAAATCGTCAGTGAGTTTACCTTTAGCCAACTCTATTTCTTTTACCATCACCATTATCCCGATCAAATCTATAAGCTCATCATTATTTCACGATTCTCTGGAACAGTAAAAGGGAGAAAACAAACTTGCCCTCGTCTAATGTCACCTTTCCCAATTACTACATTTATTCTTTGCCCAAGATTCCAATGTCCCTTCTCAATTAAGGCTATTCCAGTATTGACCCCTAAACTAGGGTTAAAAATTCCAGAAGTTATCTGGCCAACATTTGTACTGCCATCATATAATTGCCATGGCACCGTACAGGGGCCTTGTGATTTACCAGAAAATATTACCCCTCGAATTTGTCTTCTTGATCCTGTCCTTTTTTCTTCAATCAAATATTCTTTACCTAGAAAATCTATATTATCAGTTAATGAACAGTATTTTTCCATACCGCATTCAAGTGGGGTATTTTCGCTAGTCATGTCATTACCAAAAGAAATCAACCCTGCTTCAATTCGGTCAATCAAATTGGGGGCCCCTGGTCTTATATTATACTTTTCCCCTCCAGCCCAGATGGCATCCCACAAATTTTTTCCCAGGTCACGATTATCTAAATAAATCTCATAGCCATTCTGACTAGAATAACCCGACCGAGCAACTATCTGTTTAGTGGACTCGAAATCCAGAGATTTAAATCGAAAAAAGCCTAATTCTTCTACTTGTTTACCAAATATTTCAACCATCAAATCTTTTGCCGCCGGCCCCTGAACAGCCAGGGGTGAAACATCAGGTTCTTTAACTGTCACCTTCAAACCCAGACCTATAGCTAAGGCTTTAGCCCATAAAAATATATCAGAGTCAGCAATGGAAAGCCAAATTTTTTCATCACTCAACTTCAACATTACTGGATCGTTGATGATTTTACCTTTATCCGTCGTCAAAGCTAGATATAAGCACTGTCCCACTTGAGCATTAGCAATATTTCTAGGTGTCATCATTTGAACTAATGACATAGCATCAGGTCCCTCTATTTCCACTTGTCTTTGGCAACCTACATCCCATATTTGAACATCATTTCTCAAATGATAGAAATCTTCTTCAACACTGTTTGAAAAGGATTTTGGTAGTAGAGTATGATTCACTACCGTAAACCCTGAAACACCCAATTCTTCCACACACGATGTAAAATGGGTTCTTCTTATCCTTCTAGACATTTGTAAATCAGCAATCAAACCAGATTCCTCAGTTACCTAGAGATCCAACCAGAAAATCCATAGGGCGATAATATGAATGGCATGTGATAACTACCATCCTTGTTTTCAATTTTCACCTTCACAGAAATAGAAGAGAATTCGGTATTTTTTCTCAATTTAGGCCAATGATCTAAACCACCAAATGACTCAGGAATTGAAATAATAACTTCATGTTCAAACCCTTCACTCACATTTGGTTTAAATTCAGTATTAATACGCCCGCCTTTATCTGTTCTTTCCTGCATTATTGTTCGTCTTTCACCTGCTCTTGATATTTCAATCAGTAAAACCACTATATCTGACAAGTGAGTCCCATCTAGGGAGCTTAAAATATGTGTACTGAACCTTGCCATTATTTACTCAATTGACGATTTATCCCGCTTATCAGAAGTGGCCGCAACAATTGGGCTAATCTGTCCACGAGTTTTAACATTTATGCAAGCTGTCCTATTGCTATTAATAGCTCTTTCTACTGCGGATTTTATCTCTGATCGTTCAGTCACAAGTTCTCCATATCCTCCAAGACCCTTGAACATTTCATGGAATGGGATATCCCTAAAATCGGTTGCAAAGTGGGACCCACTTTGAAACATCCTTTCTTGTTGTTGAGAAATACAATCCAGCCCACCATTATTATCAACAATGACAACAATGGGTAGCTGTTCCTGAAAGGCTAGTTCTATTGACAGTCCTCCCGATAGAAATGCACCATCTCCACTAATCAAAACAACGGTATCTTTCGGATGGATCCTTTTTAAAGATACCGCAAATGACACCCCCAAACCTAATAAACTAAATGATCCTGGGTGCATTATTGTGGCTAGATTCTTACCTTTTTGGGCAACCACATTCGCAGCAATTTCTGACCAAAAATGAGTATTCCCACCATCAAAAACTAAATGGTTTCCGCTTTCCATTGATTCAATTACATCGATTGCTAATTGCAAAGGATGCACTTCTGTCCCATTCCAAGAAGTCTCTGAGGTCTTTCTTTCTAAATCTCGCAAAGTTTCTTCAACCCAGTGTTCTCTCAGTTCCAAATGCTTATTTAACCAATTTGATTCAAAATTCGCGTTCAGACTATTCTTAAATTTTGACAACTCGTCAAAGAAAGCTCCAGGATGACTTAACAATAGATGATCTGCGGCCCGATTCATTTGAATCTCCTCATCTGACCCATTCACACAAATTAATTCTAACGTTTTTGGAAACAACGGTGGGTTACCAAAATTCATCTGGTTATCTAGCCTTGCTCCTACCATTATGACACAGTCGCAATTACTCAAAGCCCATTTAGATGGATGATATTGGTGAATATCAGCTAACCCCATCATTTCCTTATGGTTCTGCCTCAAAAGTTTTTGATGATAAGGTATATTGAAAATGGGAATTCCCATTTCTTTTGCACAAGTTGCTAATTTTTTTTCTGACTTGGACCACCAAACTCCGTGGCCAGCTATTAAAATTGGTCTCTTTGATTTAGATATAACTTCAATTATCTTAGTTACTGCCTCCGGATCTGGCCAAGCTCTTGGGATAGACACTAATGATTGTTGAAAAGGGCGCTCTATTTCAGCGATATTATCAGGGTATGAACTGAACATAATATCAACGGGAATACTTAGATGTACTGGACCGGGATAACCAGACACTGCAATTTTATATGCCCTGTCAACAAACTCTCTGATCCTAGTACCATCGGTAACAGAAAAACTATATTTTGTGATGGGTGCAGCCATGGCCACATCATCAATTTCCTTAAAACCACCAGCTCCTTTTCTTTTAAATGTTGAGGAACCTGTTATAAAAATTACAGGTGATCTTTCTCCCCATGCTTCCATCATTGCAGGTAAAGCATTAGAGAACCCTTCTGGGCCAACTAAGCAAACAGTAGGGTCTCTTGTAATTCTAGTATGACCGTCAGCTAAATGACCAGCAATTTGTTCGTGAGGGCAATTAACCACTGGAATTTGACAATTTTTCAATCCTTCAAGGGCAGGATTACAAAACCCTCCTGCTAAAGTAAAAACATGCTTTATGTTTTTGTCATGAATAGCCTTAGCTAATATGTGCCCACCACGAACCATACTTATCCCACCATTTTTTTACTTCTATCCACACCATATATTACGGTATTACTCAAATTTTCTAGAGAAGTGCATCCTAATTGTGCCATAACAGAGTCAATCTGTTTGTTCAATATTTCAATTAAATGCATGATTGCCTGCCTACTGCCTAAAGCACTAGCAAAGAGAAAAGGCCTTCCCAAAAACACAAAATCTGCCCCCAAGGCCAATGCTTTTATGATATCTTCTCCCGATCTCAAACCGCTATCAAACAAAATTGGAATTTGTGGACTAAGTTCTTCTCTAATCAGCTTTAAGAGATCTAAAGCTGCAGGAACACTTTCCAACTGCCTCCCCCCATGATTGGAAACATAAATACCATTACAACCACAATTGATTGATTCGTGGGCATCCTCAACAAATGTAATCCCTTTGACAAAAAGATTTCCTTTCCATTGGTCTCTAAGAGACTTGAGAAAGTCCAAATCCGCAATTAACCTTGTTCCTGAATATCTATCAAAGAATGGGGTACCATTGCCAGATAAACCATAATTATGAGCAAAGTCGGGCATACCACTAAATAAATACGGAATCGACCAAGAAGGATGGCTCGCACAATCTAATATTTGCTGAAGCCCAAACTTAAATGGAGCTTTGAACCCAGTCCTAATTTCACTTGGTCTATAACCCGGTGCTGGTACATCAACAGAGAGAATCAAATTTTTGATTCCTAATTCGTTCGCTCTTTTTACGAGTTTAAAAGTTCCCTCTTTTGAATTACCCATATACAATTGAAACCAGATATTATCCCCAGCAATCTCATACATTTTTTCCATGGTCGTCGATGCTGCCGTGGAAACACATAAAGGAATGTTATACTTGTTAGCTGAATGCGCTAACATCATATCAGCCTTTGGATTGGCGACATTACATAACCCCATCGGAGCAATCCCAAAAACATGTTGCCACTGTTTGCCCAAAAGATTTTTAGTTTGGTTCCTTTGAGAAACATTCTCCAGTGATCTTGGCTGCAAGAGAATTCTCTTAAAAGATTCCCTGTTTCGATCCACAGCTAGACCATCTCCAGCTCCCCCGTCTATGTAGCCAAAAACCATCTTAGGTAATTTCTTTTTTGCTTTTTGTCGAAAGTCATTCAAAGTTTGAAGAAGATTTAGATTCAAAGTAAATCCTACCGTTAGATTTTAGTGATTTTAAGATTCCATCATATATCGATAAGCTGGCAATAACTCAATAACCTAGAGTCAAGTATCAAAAGAAATCATCAAATGAGTTTGTCACTAGTATCGCTTTTTTATACTTTCCTCCTAATTTAATAGGTCGCTAGCGGTTAAAAAAGGGGACGTTTTTTTCTCAAAAGCATCCTTAGCAAAACAACTATGCAACCAAACTCCTGTTCGAGCAGGAGTTTTTGAGCCCCTTGACCAAACGCCCGCTACAAATCCTGCCAAAACATCCCCAGAACCTGCTGTTCCTAATTGGGGCATATTCAACTTATTAATCCATAATGTCTTTGATTCAGAAATTAATGTGCCTGCACCCTTTAGAATCCAATCACCCCCAAAATGCTCTCTTAAGAGTAAAATCGTTTTAAAACGATCAAGTTCCTTACCTTTAACCAAATCAGTAGCTTCACCTGGGTGAGGTGTTACCACAAGCTTTCCCTCTCTCTTCCGTGGCAGCTCCCTTGCCAACCAACGAATACCGTCCGCATCTAGAACAATCGGTATGTTAGAATTCCAAACTGTCTTAATTAAGCTATCAAATCCAGCCCCTAAACCTGGCCCCAACACACATACTCGACAATTTCTAATCAAGTTTAACACAATGTTTTTTTCTGGCTTGACAGTAATAAGTTCAGGAGGACGTTGAAGGCTCTGGGTATTTGTAATCCAGAAGACTTTACCTGCTCCTGCTTTCAGCGAAGCTAAACCAGCCAACATTCCTGCTCCTTCCATTCCCTCCATTCCTCCGAAAACAATTACATTTCCTCTGTCACCTTTATGTGCAGAAGGCTTTAGAATTCCAAAATCACAATCATTTTTTTCAAGTATTTGAGCATCTGCTGTCTTTGAATATGCTGCCACTCCGAGATCAGTAAAGGTGAGCTGACCAACGCAATCCACTGCTGCACCTGTCAACAAACCTTGTTTCATAGCTAAAAAGGTTATCGTTTCAGATGCCTGCACAGCCACCCCATAACCTTGACCAGTCGTGCCATTGAGCCCACTAGGAATATCTAACGATAAAACATTTTTCCCTTTACTCTTTTCCGAGTTTAAAAAATTAATTGCAGTTTTATATTTTCCTTCAGGAGGCCTAGAAATCCCTGAACCCAATAAGGCATCAACATACCAGATTCCCTTTTTAGGTTTAGCATCCCATTCTTCAATTTTTATACCTAGATCAGTGCAAAGTGTTCTAGCCAACTTTGCCTCGTTGGTGAAAGGAATTTCAACCTGAAGAACCTTGACTTTACAATTAGCCATGAAGAGTAGTGCAGCCAACCCATACCCATCACCGCCATTATTCCCCTTACCACAAAAGACAATAATGTCATTAGCAGAACGTGACAGCAATAATTCACATGCTGCATGAGCAGCACGCATCATTAATAGAAAACTCTGTACTCCATTATTAGCCAACTCAGATTCGATCTTTTTGATCGAATCTGTTGAATAAACTGCCTTAAAGTAACCTCTCATTTGAGAAAATTAATCCCTTGCTATAAAAGTTAATTAATTTGTTTGGGTAGCGTCCTTTAAGAAATTTATTAAGTCAAGTCTGTCCTGATTTCTCTTGATTTTCTGGATGGGCATTTTGGTACCGGGCGTTACAATTTCTGGACCCGCTTCAAATAGCCAACTAATGGTCTCCTCAGTCCATATAATTGTAGATTTTAGTAAAGCATCGGAGTAGGGATAATCTGCAATCGATCCTGCTTTTCTACCAAAAACTCCAAGCAGAGGTGGTCCTGCTCTTCTGCCAATCTCTGAACTATCGAGCGTGTGGCATATGCTGCATTTTCGTGCAAACTGAAGTGCTCCGTTACTTAAAGCATCCGTCTCCTGAAAACGTCTATTATTAGATTTCGGCAGAAAATAATTTGAATGAAAGGATTTTAATCGCCACTCAATGAGATTATCATCTAGCCCTCCTATTATGACAGCCTCATTTTTTGAATTATAAACTGCGTCCCAAACAGGTCCATCAACTGCTAAAAAGTCTTTTTGTACTCTCATTTTAGCCATATCTACAAATATTATCCGCCCCTTCATATTTCCAAAAACGGCTTTCTTATCATTAGGATAGTAGTTTAAAGCGGAAACAGGTGCACCTTCCTCCCGGATCCTTATCAGCACTTTCTGCATATCTAAACTTCTTATCGTCATTAGGCCATCAATCGTCCCGTAAAGTAGTAAGTTCTCCGCCTCATCAACCACCAGAACATTAACACCCCAGCCATTATCAACCAGTGTACGAACTTCATCGCCATCTGATAATCGCCAATACCTGATAGTCCCATCATATCCTGCAGAATAAAGATACTGGCCATCTTCTGAGAATTGAACTGAATTGACAGGACCATCGTGACCATAAATTGCTTTAACTAATTTTCCTGTTTCAACATCCCAAATTTTTATACTGTGATCCCAACTAGCACTGGCCAAATACTGATCGTCGCTTGAAAAATCTATGTCCACCACCTTTGCTGTATGAGCATCCAAAATTAATTTAACTGATGGAAGATGTGCTTTTTCTTGAAAATTCCATAGAAAAATTTTTGCATCATCACCAGCTGTAGCTAGTAATTCACCCGAGTTCGAGAAATTTGCCACATTAACAGCCGCTTCATGTCCCATGAGCTGTTTAATTTCTCTAACTTCATCTAGCTCCCACACTAATACAGAATAATCAAAGCTAGTTGAAACGAGCAGGTTTTTTTCGGTGGAGATAGCCAAACCCATAACAGGTCCTCCGTGTCCCTCATGCTTTATTGGGGTAGAATAGCATAAGTTTGGCATAAACTGGAAATTCAAGATAAGAAATAGTGCTAAAGTTGTTTTATTACAGCTCTTCAAATTTGCCAAAAATGTTAAGCTAAAAACAGACTTTAAAAACATATTTTACGAAATGAAATGATTAGCTCAATCTAATCTAACTGAAGTTGAGGAAGTAACCTCGGCTGTTGAAAAACCTGAAGACTTTAATAACTCGGAGGCAGCAAATGATACCACAACGAGAACTAGCAATGCAGCAAAAAATGGTTTCATAAGATATCCTTTTCTATTGCTCACTCAGCAGGTGTGATTGCCTCAGTAGATTTTTTACCAGTTTTTGGCGTCTTCTCACTCATCTCTTCCTCCCAAAGATCATGGTGCTGCTTGGCCCAATTAACATCCACCTGCCCTGAACCCATAGCATCGTAAGCCCCAACCATCCCAACTGATCCAATATAAATATGAGCGATGATAACAACCATCATAATAAAAGCAACAATCGTATGCCAAACTTGAGATAACTGCATTTCTTCATGTGGCAAAAGATTTGTCGGCAAATTTTCCATTCCCAGTAAGCTTGGGATACCTAAGGAATTCAATTTTGCGAAAGTTGCTGCAAACATTGGGAACTCAAAAGGAAATAGTAACGACAAACCCGACGCCGAAACAGAAGTCCCAAGCAATATCACAACCCAAAAAATTATTTTCTGGCCCGCATTAAACTTTTTCGCAGATGGGTGGGAATGGGAAGAAAACATACCACCTCCTTTTAAAATCCATTTCACGTCGAGCCTTGTGGGGATATTATGTACAACCCAAAAAACGAAAATCACTGCCAGACTTGCCATAAAGGCCCAGGAAACATTGTTGTGAATCCACTTGGAACCTAAAGCCAAGACGGAGAAAGTTTCATGCCCAAGCACTGGAATCAAATAATTACGTCCAAAAAGAGTAAGTAAACCGGTGAGACCGAGTAGAATAAATGAAGATGCCAAAAGCCAATGTGCAAATCGCTCAATAGGTTTGAACCTTTCGATAGTTAATCCTGACAATCCACCCTCAACAGGTATTCTCCCCCTGACCAGGAAAAAAAAGGCTAATAAGCCAATCATTCCGATAAGACTCAGGCCTCCGTATTTTTGAAGAGGGCCCTCCCTTAAATTTAACCAGCTCATTCCAGAATCCTGCACTAGGATTTCTGAAGCAGCCGACTTACTCGAAACATTTATATCAGCCTTATTATACCTTAACTGTCGAAAAATCTCAGAATCAGAAGCTAATCCCATACTTCCAAGAGGGCTTATAGTGTCAGAATCGACCCCCTGCTGCCCTGTAGCGTTTTTCCTAAAGTTATAATTGACTTCTTCACCTCGCTGCCTAGCCAGAATATCTTCAAGCGTTTGGGCCCCACCAGTTTCAGCTCTAGAATTATTATTTATAACGATTCCGTCTTCTGAATAACCGGCCCCCACTAGCATGAACATTAGGGATACAACATAAAAAAGCCTAATCATAACTGCTCCATTTTAACACATTTGATAACAAATCTAATATAAAAAAATGGCGGGCAAACCATATCTGCCCGCCACCTAACAAGTTAATTGGACTTAGGTTCCTTTCTGATCGTAAGCAGTACCCCAGCCCCAAGCACCTGATCCAAAGCCTCTGGCAACCACGCGCTCTCTATAGACTGCCGACACATCATCAGCATCACCCGCTAACAGAGCTTTTGTTGCACACATTTCTGCACACACTGGAAGTTTTCCTTCGGACACCCTATTTCTTCCATATTTTTGAAACTCAGATTCTGACATATCATCTTCCGGACCACCTGCGCAAAAAGTACATTTATCCATTTTTCCTCTTGACCCAAAGTTACCAGCTTGTGGGAACTGCGGGGCTCCAAATGGACATGCATAGAAACAATATCCACAACCAATGCAAAGATCCTTAGAATGGAGGACAATCCCATCTGCAGATTGATAGAAGCAATCAACAGGGCACACAGCCATACAAGGAGCATCAGAACAATGCATACATGCCACAGATATGGATCTTTCACCTGGAGATCCATCATTGATTGTGACTACACGGCGTCTATTTATACCCCAAGGTACTTCATTTTCATTTTTGCATGCCGTAACACATGCGTTACATTCTATGCAACGCTCTGCATCACATAAAAATCTTGCTCGGGCATTTCCACCAAGTGACATTTTTTATCCCTCCTTCTTAAGCTGGCATTATTTTACATAGCGTAGCCTTGGTCTCCTGCATTTGGGTAACCGAGTCGTAGCCATATGTTTGAGCAGTATTACTTGATTCTCCTAAGACAATTGGATCTGCGCCTTTAGGATATTTTGATCTTAAATCCTTCCCCTGGAAATGACCTCCAAAGTGGAATGGCATAAACGCTACCCCGGTTCCAACCCTGTTGGTAATCATTGCCTTCACCAGAACCTTTGCACCTTCGGCCCCTTCCACCCAGACGTCGGCTCCGTTCCTAATCCCGAGATCATTGGCATCTCTCGGATTAATTTCCACAAACATGTCCTGCTGTAATTCAGCCAACCAAGGGTTGGATCGAGTTTCATCGCCACCACCCTCGTACTCGACCAACCGGCCTGACGTTAGAATCATCGGGTAGTCCTTAGAAAAATCTTTTTTCTGAATTGAGGCATACATTGTTGGCAAACGCCAGAAAACCTTATCAGCATAGGTTGGATAATCAGCAACAAGGTCTCTTCTTGGCGTATACAAAGGCTCTCTATGGATTGGGATAGGATCTGGGAAAGTCCAAACCACTGCCCGAGCCTTCGCATTTCCGAATGGGGCGCACTCGTGTTTTATGGCGACCCTCTGTATGCCCCCAGATAAATCAGTTTTCCAATTTGTCTTAGGTCCGGCTACCGCATCAATGGCCTTACGCTCATCTGCCGTTAGATCTTTATCCCAACCAAGATCCATCAACATCTGCATCGTAAATTCTGGATAGCCATCCTTAATCTCAGAACCAGCAGAGTAAACCCCCTCAGCAAGAAGATTATCACCATCGCGCTCAACCCCAAATCTTGCTCTAAATGTCAGTCCTCCTTTAGAAACCGGTTTGCTCATATCGTACAGATTTGGCGTACCAGGATGGTTCATTTCTGGATTACCCCAGCTGGGCCAAGGCATCCCGTAGAAGTCTCCATCTGCAGGACCGCCAATCGCTTGTAAGGTCGTACGATCGAAAGTATGTTGGTTAGCCATATGAAGCTTTAATCTCTCTGGAGATTGCCCAGTATAACCAATTGTCCACATTCCTCTGTTTATTTCCCCAGTTATATCTTCTATTTTTGGCTCGTCTCCATTCAACTCTATATTTCGGAAAAATCTATCTGCAAAACCAAATTTCTTAGCAAATAGTGCCATAATAGTGTGGTCTGGCTTACTTTCGAACATAGGCTCCATTACCTTCTCTCTCCACTGGATTGACCTATTGGAAGCCGTTATTGAACCATATGTCTCAAACTGGGTTGTAGACGGAAGCAAATATGCTCCTTCCTTCCTATCATGCAAAACCGCCGAGACTGTTGGAAAAGGATCCACAACCACCAGAAGATCGAGTTTTTCCATAGCGTCCTTCATCTCAACCAATCTGGTTTGAGAATTTGGAGCATGTCCCCAAAAGACCATTGCACGTGTGTTATCAGGTTGAACTAAATGATCTTTTGATTCTAAAACACCATCTATCCACCGGCTCACGGGAATTCCCTTTTCATTCATCATGAGACGATCTTTGCCATCTTTTTTCTTCATCTTTCCAAAACGGCCTTTTAGCCAATCAAGATCTTCTTCCCATACTCTAGCCCAATGAGCCCAGGAGCCAGGCTTTAAACCGTAATAACCTGGTAATGTATTAGCTAGGACACCTAGATCTGTAGCACCCTGAACATTGTCGTGACCTCTGAAAATATTTGTTCCACCACCTGTAGTACCCATATTCCCAAGGGCTAACTGAAATACACAATATGCCCTGGTATTATTATTTCCATTTGTGTGTTGGGTTCCACCCATACACCAAATAAAAGTACCAGGTCTATTATTGGCCATAGTCCTCGCAACTCGCTCAAGCTGCGATCCAGGAACCCCAGTCACTCTCTCTGTCTCTTTAGGATTCCACCTAGCTACTTCTTCCTTGATTTGATCCATACCCCACACGCGAGTTCTTATAAATTCCTTATCTTCCCACCCGTTTTCAAAGATATGCCATAAAATTCCCCAAATTAAAGCAACGTCTGTTCCTGGTCGGAACCTAACATATTCATCGGCATGTGCGGCCGTTCTTGTAAATCTTGGATCACACACTATTAAGGGTGCATTATTCTGTTCCTTGGCTTTTAAAATATGCATAAGAGAAACTGGATGAGCCTCTGCCGGATTTCCACCAATCAAGAAAATCGCATTCGACTTATGGATATCATTATAAGAATTTGTCATAGCGCCGTAACCCCAAGTATTGGCAACTCCAGCAACTGTCGTGGAGTGACAAATACGTGCTTGGTGGTCGACATTATTAGTGCCCCAATAAGCAGCAAATTTTCTATACAGATATGATTGTTCATTGTTAGTTTTTGCTGAACCCAGCCAATACACACTGTCTGGCCCACTTTCATCTCGGATTTGGAGCATCTTATCGCCAATTTCATCGATAGCAGTCTCCCAAGAAACCTTTGTCCACTCACCACCAACTAATTTCATGGGATACTTGAGCCGTCTCTCACCGTGAGCATTCTCTCTAACTGCAGCCCCTTTAGCACAATGAGCACCAAGGTTAAATGGACTGTCCCATCCAGGCTCCTGCCCAACCCAAACGCCATTTCTCACCTCGGCGAGAACAGTACAGCCCACCGAACAGTGGGTGCAAACACTTTTCATAACAGACATGTTAGCGTCTACGGCTGAAGCTGCCGCTGGTGTCACACTCCCACCTGCAAAAGTAAAAGCAGTTAAACCTCCAACTGCTATCCCCGAACCTTTCAAAAAACCACGCCGGTTAACTTTTTTTGACCCTACTTGTCCAAATAAAGACGATCTTCGAGAGCCGTTCGCTATCTCTTTAGTCCTTCTCTTTAACATAATTATACTCCAATTTATATTTTTGCTTAAATCATCTCATTAGGGCCAACCGCAACCTCATGAGAACTCTTGATTAAAATTTGGCTAATTCTAAATATTTATAATAGTAATCACCTTTCTTCAGGCCTCCTTTAGGCTTTTGCTCGACTGCCGACGCCTTTTGCCCCACCAAGGTTACGGCCGCCGCCGCCGGAGCACCGACTGTGGTCATTTTTAAAAAATCACGTCTACTATTTGATTTTTTTTGCTTGCTCATTTCTTTAACTCCTCATCAAAAATATATGTTCAATTACCAAAAATTAATTGTTACTTCTCCAAGTAACTTACAAAAATCTGAATGCTTCCATCTCCACTTCCATGAAGGCAGAACCAAGTTTACCAACGGGCGCGTAAAACACAGAGTGTTCTGCGCCCTCTAAATCTCTAAAAAAATGTTTTGCCCATGGGCCGAGGTGGGTACTAAAGAAATCACGCTGCTGATTAAGTGACAATTGTGTATAAAACTGATTTGAAATAATCCCGCTCATCATCTCACACAAAGACGCAATATGATCTTCAGGATCTGAATTGCTATCTGATCTAGCGATCCCTATTCTTTTCATATCATCCCGTAAATTCGCTAATGGTTTCTCATTCAGAAAGCCTGTCATGTAAAAACTGCCATAAGGCAGCAACTCGCCCCTACCAACACCGATGAAGAGATTATGGTATTCCCTTTCAATAGTTCTAATATCAATTTTCTTTGCTAAAAGACTAAGAGTCTCAATTGCATCGCCTAAAACCTTGTCACCCCCGTTGAGGGCGCTTATGTCAGCAAGGTTGTTTTTCGTTGGAGGTTTTGAAAGCAGCAAGTTTAGTAGCGCATACAGGGAAGACCGGTGTCGATCTTCTGGAATCAGAAGACCATCACCGTGCATTGCTTCCGTAGCTGGCTTTTGAGCGTGCTGCGTAATCATGGTTTAGTTATACTAACAGATACAGCAATCAGCAAGAAAAACTTCTAATCACTAAGCTGTGAAGCACGTCATTATGTAATATTGAGTGAATGAAAGAATTATTTTTAAAAAATCATAAATAATTATTATATTTCAATAAGTTAAAAAATGCACCACGGGGATGTAATCCAAACTAAAATACTCTGGAATAATCCTTACAAATACTGTCGGATATTAAAACCACCAAAAAAAAAAATGATTATTAATCCTTAAAAACCATTTTCTTTGGTTTGATTCGTAAATCCAGGGCTTTCCCCTCCTCTTCATTAGAAATATCAGGGTCTACATTATCATCGTTAACAAGTTGATCTGAGCCTTGTTCCATTTCCAAATCTTTCTGGCCAAATTCAGATGGTTTTTCTTCTGAATCATCTAAGTTCTTTTCTTTCGCCCGATCTTCGTCCAAATCTTGTTGTAAATTTGGATCTTTGGTTTTTACTTCGGCTCGATCTGAAGTCCTGATAGAGGATGATTTCAAGTCACCAGCAACTAAATCATTTCCCTCTACAGGCTCTTCAGCCTTAAACTGTCCCCTAAATCCCTTGCCAACAACATAATTAGTTGCAAATTGCTCCAATGCTGATGTAGCCAATGTAAAATCATCATCGTATTCATTCATTCCATCCAAATTTGCTAAAATAGGGTTGCTAACCCAAAGCTTCCTCAAGGCCCTTTTCCTAATATGTTCAGGAACGGTCTTAGCTAAAAAAGCTTTAAAATCATCTCCAGCCTTCATAGTCTCAGGATCTGGAAGTTTCAATTTTTTAAGAACCTCTACATCAGAAAGGCCTTCTAGCGATTCTTGTGAGCTTTGTATCACCTCTTCAGATTCATTTTGGGGATCCCTATTGTTGTCACCATCACTTTTACTCTCTTCCTCAGAAGTTAAACTCGCTTCGTCTATCTTAGAAATTGGTAAGCTATCATTGCTTTTCTGATCCGAGATTTTTTTATTGGACCAACGTTGAAGAAAACCTAACTTTTTCTTTTCAACCATGACAGCTAGTGATCTTTCCTTGATTTTAAAGTACTTGGAGAAGAATAAACATCTGCAGTTTTTGCAATTCTAAAATCTCCCTTACCATCCTCACTTCGGTTTATATTTACTTTGTCCCTTTTTCTTTTAACAAATGGCTTTTCATCAAAGTGATTTTCCACAAAATTCTCTATCCATGCCTGTAAGCTAGGAGGCATAGGAACAGGTTCGACTAAATACTCATCAGAGTCACAATAATCTTGGGCTTCATAGGCCGACGCAGTAACCGTGTGAACTTTGTACTCACAATCTTCGGTTTCTAATTCGTCTCTTTCCATTACAACAAAAGCGGACGCTGGCGTCATACTTAAAGAAACCTTATATGCTTCTACTTCTGCCCTATGTAACAAAATAATTTTGGAACCAGCATGGTACTCAAATACTCCTGAGTCTTCTCTAAGTAATTTCCACTCCTCAGTTTTAGAGCCAGGGATAAGACCAACTGGCTGCCAGATCCATTTCAACCATGCACTCTTGCTAGGGCTTTTCCTCAGAATTACTCCAACCGAAATTTCAGTCTCTTTTTCCAACACAATGCTCCTTGTTAAGGACACTTTTCATGAATTATTGATATTTTTGTGAAAAAATGTCAAAACTCTTTTACTTTGGCCAAAAAGTCAAAGTCTTTAATGATGAAATGATACCAACAGAGTGTTCCCAGCATGAACAGCCAGAAAAGAACTCTGATATTATGCAAATGCGACTCTAGTATGAAACTGGATAGTCAAATGGCGCAGGAGTCAGTAGATGCAGAACAAGTGATAGAGACAGATTATCTTTGTACAAAAAATGTTCAGGTAGCTGAAAAAATACTCTCTTCAGGAAAGCCAACCATAATTGCTTGCCAACAACAAGCCGCTTTTTTTGAAGAGTTGTGTAATGAAATAGCTGTAGAAGGGAAGTCTGATCCTAAACTGACCACTACAGACATTAGAGATCGAGCAGGTTGGACAGATGATATCTCTGCTTATGCTAAACAAGCGGCATTATTGTCTGAAGTTAAGCTAACAGGCCCTCTTACTCCTTTCAAAGAAATAACCTCCGAAGGAGTATGTCTAATTCTTGGTGACGACGAAAATACCCTAGATGTTGCCTCAAAACTCAAAGATGAATTAGCCGTAACAGTATTAATGAGTAGGGACATTGGTGAATTAAGTCCTAGAGGTGAGGTTAATATCTGTAACGGAAAGCTTAAAACTGTTACAGGCTCTCTCGGCAATTTTAAAGTATTAGTGACCGAATACAGCGAACTTAACTTGCATGGAAGAGGCTCCGTTTCTTTTGGAGAAAAGAGAAAAGAAGCCTCCTCCGAATGTGATATCATCATCGATTTGCGAGGAGACAATCCTCTTTTCCCTTCGTCTGAAAAAAGAGATGGCTATCTCAGACGAGATCCGAAAGATAGAGTTGGGCTCGAAAGTGTTGTGTTGGAAGCTATAAATCTAAAGGGGGAATTTGAAAAACCTGTATATGTGCGCTTTGAAGAAGCTAAATGCGCTCATAGTAGGGCATCCAGAAGTGGCTGCTCTAGGTGCCTTGATATATGTCCAACAAATGCAATCAGTTCTAATGGAGATTCTGTGGCTATTGATCCCTATATATGTGCTGGCTGCGGTAGTTGTTCTGCTGTCTGCCCCTCTGGTGCTGCCAATTATGACGATCCCCCATTCACTTTCAATTTGCAAAGGATCACCAACTTAAGATCTGTTTTTAAGAAATATGATCGCCAAGTTGAACCAAGAATACTTTTTGTTGATAAAGATTTTGGGATGGAATTAATTACCCTATCCGCTCGCTTTGGTAGAGGGTTGCCAGCAGATCTTATACCTTTTGATATTCCCAACATTGAACTAATAAGTCATGCCGAGATATTGGCTGCATTAGCCAGCGGTTTTTCTGAAGTTATAATAGTTACAAAAGAAGTACCTACTTTCAGTTCTTTGAAACTTCAAATGAATATTTGCATGAGTATACTGGCACATTGTGGGCCAGAAAGCCAAAACCGTTTACGTTTAATTGAAACGATGGATATAGAAACATTTGAAAACGAAATATATTCAAAAAATCATAGTAAGAAGATTGTGGAACCCGTCTTGTTGCTAGGAGAAAAGAGAGAAATTACCCGCACAGCAGTCAAGGCAATGATTCCATCTAAAAACGCAATAGAGTTACCTGAAACCTCTCCCTATGGTGAGATTCTAGTGAACACGGACAAATGCACCCTTTGCCTCGCTTGTGTATCATTGTGTCCTACCAATGCCCTAGAGGACAATGCTGACAGACCCGAACTGAATTTCACAGAGACAGCCTGTATCCAATGTGGGATTTGTTCAAGCACCTGTCCAGAGCAGGCAATTACGCTTAGGCCACGACTAAATCTTAATAATGAGGCATTAAGCCAGAAAGTTTTAAATTCAGAGGAACCGTTTGAATGCATTTCTTGCAAAAGGCCTTTTGGCGTAAAATCCACAATAGAAAGAATTGTTGCAAAACTGGAAAACAACCATTGGATGTATCAAGATTCCAAGAAATTAGACTTAGTTAAAATGTGTGATGATTGTCGGGTAAACGCTCAATATCACGAGGAGAACTCCCCTTTTAAATATGGAGAAAAACCTAAAATTCGTACAACAGATGATTATCATTAATTACTTTGGCTACCATGAATTAATAGGTTTCCCGAGGTCTTTAGGCTCAATGAAAGCGACATAAGCTAAAATGTCATCAATATCATTTAAGGAAAGTTCAATCGGGGCAATTGTGGTTGGAACTGTTTTTGAACCGGCTTGATAGACCTCACTTATTGAAATTACATTCAGATGTGGGCTTACCGTCCAAAAAGCAGTAAACCTTTCTTGCCAGTCATCAAAACTTCTCATGGCGTGAAACGATGGTGTGGAATCAATGCCTGCAAAAGCATTATCATCTACGACATGACATCTCTTACAGTGTTTCTGGGATAGACCGAGGCCAGCAGCCATGTCACCGTCAAATATTTCTGCTTCTTCTTTTTCTTCTGAAAACTCGACTGCCTTGAATACCTGGATGCCTTGGATTGAAAAATCCTCGATAGTCCTTATCCCTGAGTCGCTAGTAAGCCAGTTCGCAAATTTTTCTAATCTGCTTAATTGTTCTGGATCAGTGGTTTTAGTTTCTAACCTATACACAAACCCGTTCAAATCTGAAAACACTTCTAAACCGGAAGGTAAAATACCTAACTTTGCGTCATAGTATTTGTTATCTGTACTTACCAAAACCTTAATTTGGGTTTTGAATTTGAACCTTGGTAAAATGTATTTTTCAAACTCAATCATTAATAATTCTTCTGGAAACTCCACAGAAATTTGATTGTTGTCATTAGTTTCGGCAGCGGTCACGATGAAAAAAAAACCAAAAAATAACCCCATCAAGCATCTTGAAATCTTGACAAACATTTTCTTCTACTCCTTATGTAAACTTAGTAAGTGAATTATTTTAACCATGCTTTAAGGGTGTAGACATGAAAATAGATCATGAAAAATTCAATATTTCAATGAGAAAATTTCTTAAGAAAGTTGGGGTGACATCACAACAAAAAATAGAAGAATCAGTGCGCTTAGCATTAAAAAACAATTTGATTTCACGAGATGAGGTAAAAGTTAAAGTCATTTTAGAAATAGATGAATTGGACTTAAATCACCAGATAGACGGGGAAATCCTTCTAGGGACAGAGTAATGAGTGACCATCTAAATCAAACTATAATGGCAGAGTTAAAAAGTGTCATAAATCCTAAAACCAATATTGATATTGTTAATGGTAAAGACATTAAATCACTGAATATTACCGAAGATAAGATTACTTTTATTATGGAAATTGAACCTGCAGAACATAGGTTAATGAGCTCCCTACAACCAAAAATTGAAAAAATTATTAAGAAATTCAGTGAAGGAAAACTTGTCCAGGTCATCATGACTGCTCATTCTAAAGAAGAAAAGTCTGTTAAATCTACCTCTGGACCTCCTCCCAATTTAAAGAATCCTGCAATAAAAAGCAAAGAAGCACCCGCGAAGGCTAATCCCGAAGGAGTCAAAAATGTCATAGCCATTGCTTCTGGTAAAGGTGGAGTGGGCAAATCAACTGTTGCTTCAAATTTAGCTGTAGCAATGGCGGCAAAAGGAAAAAAGATAGCTTTGCTAGATGCCGATGTTTACGGACCAAGCCAACCTCGAATGTTGGGTCTCTCTGGTCGACCTTCAAGCCCAGACGGTAAGATTATTTTACCTTTAAGGAACCATGGAGTTACGACAATGTCTCTTGGTTTAATGATACCAGAAAATGAGTCAATAGTGTGGCGTGGACCGATGTTAATGGGGGCTCTACAACAGATGTTAAACCAAGTGCAATGGGGTGAGCAAGATATTCTATTTGTCGATTTGCCTCCAGGCACTGGAGACGTACAATTAACTCTGTGTCAAAAAACAAATCTAGCTGGTGCCATCATCGTTTCAACGCCGCAAGATGTTGCTCTACTGGATGCTCGGAAAGGTATTGACATGTTTAAGCGTCTAAATATCCCTATCTTAGGTTTGATAGAAAATATGTCGTCTTTTGTTTGCTCAGGATGTGGGATGACACATCATCCATTCAGCAATGGTTCAATTGAAGAAGAAGCCAAGAAACTAAAGACTGAATTTTTGGGTGAATTACCCCTAGATCTTGATACAAGGGTAGCCTCAGATAGTGGAGTTCCCATTGTTGCAAGCCAGCCCGAAAATCCCACAGCTTTAGCTTTCTCCAAGATAGCAGCGAGAATAGGAGAATTTAAATTTTAGTATGGAAAGTTTAGGCAAAAAACCAAGCTTCCCACCCTTATTCAGAGGGGAGTGCGTACCCGCACAGGCTAGTACTTTTCTAAAAGCAGTTATTGCTGCTAAGAATAATGTCGCCCCAGGGTTAATTTTCTACACTGAGGATATAGGTTTGTTGGAAGCATCGATAGTTCTAGCCCCTGATATTCCATTAAAAAAAGCGCTCGGGATGGTGCTTGTCATCCAGATGGGTTTAGCTGACAGCTTAGGTGCATTGGCCCCACCAGAATTAGCTGTGCATTTTAACTGGCCAAACACCATTAAAGTGAATGGTGCTCTTTGTGGGAAAACCTTTTACCAGGCTTCATTACAAGATGAAAACACCATCCCCGAATGGCTAGTTTTAGGGTTCAAAATACCTTTTTTGTGGGATAAAGGAATGGAGGCTGGCGATAATCCAGATGAAACAGTTCTGTCTAATGAGGGGTGCATAGACATGACCCCACATTCCTTATTAGAAAGTTGGTCTCGGCATACTTTGGTCTGGCTTAACCGCTTCTTAGATGAGGGATTACCGCCTGTCCACAAGGCCTGGTGTGAGAAATGTGATAATCTGGGGGAAAATATTAAGTGGCCGGAAACTGGTAAATTCATGGGATTAGATGAGAATGGAAATATGATACTCAGAAATTCAAAACAAACCCTCGTAAAAAATCTTTCCCATTATATGGAAGTATGAATGAAATTTGCACGCACAATCACACTCGATGAGTCAGACTCCAGAATTTTCGACCATGTTGCTCAACCAGGAGAATGGGCTATATCTGGGACTTTTGAATTTTCTAATTGGACTGTGAATGATCTTACTGGAAAAAAAAAGCAGGCTTTTTCCAATGGATGGCTTGGATTAAGTAGTTTTGGTCGAGCTACTTTTGTAGGTGTAACATCCATGGCTGAGGGAGAATTTGAGAAAGTAGTTGACTTGCTTGCACAAAAATTTGTTGCTGATTATGGTGCACCAAGTTTGGAGGTGGCCTACCCAGTTGCAAAAGAAGAAGCCGATTTCATGACATCAATTTGCGACGAGCATAAAACCAATACACTCTTAATGGTGAGCCGTGAGTTTAGCTCAAATGGTATTCGAGAAAAATTTAGACATATACAAGCCTCCGATGCAAAATTAGAGGCCTTTGCAGTTCATGGCTCTTCGGAGTAAGGTCTCTGAATGGATACCGACGATGAAATAGATGCTTCTGGGTTGTTATGTCCCTTACCCGTCCTGCGATTAAGAAAAAAAATGAAATACTTAGGAAGAGGTCTAATCATAAAAATTTTCTCTGATGACCCTGCAGCTGAAATAGATATTCCCCATTTCTGCATTGAAGAAAATCATAAAATCTTGAAAAAATATAAGGAAGAAAACAAGTCTGGGGTCACATTCTATATCAAAAAATGTTAGCAAGACGTTAATTTAAATAAATTCGTAAAGATGGTTTGATTTCAATATGTCAGTATTCTTGGACGCCTTCTCAACAGCATTTAAGCTGATAGTATCACTAGACACTTCTTTATTAGAAATAGTATGGCTTTCTATAAAAGTAAGTATATCTTCTCTAATAATCGCTTCTGTATTTGGCTTTCCTATAGGTGCATTGTTAGCCATAAAATCTTTTCGAGGTAGAGCTCTAATAATCGCCATTTTTAATTCTATGATGGGGATGCCACCTGTCGTAGTGGGCTTAGTGGTTTATTTAATAGTTTCCAGGTCAGGTCCTCTTGGTTGGCTTGAAATTTTATATACACCTTATGCCATGATTATAGCCCAAGTTATCTTGATTCTTCCAATTATTGTAGCCCTGTCTACTCAAATACTAGAGGAGCTTCACAAAGAATATGAGAAAATATTCAAGATTTTCTCTGTTCCCCCGAAAACAGCTGTTTTCACATATATTTTTGATAGCAAGGATGCACTCTTAACTATATTTCTAGCTGGATTTGGCAGAGCGATTTCTGAGGTTGGGGCTGTAATCATTGTAGGTGGAAACATTGATCATGTAACCAGAGTAATGACAACTACTATAGCCTTAGAGACATCTAAAGGAGACTTATCCCTAGCATTAGCATTAGGAATAATTCTACTAGGCCTTTCACTAATTGTGAATCTTGTGGCAACAAAAATCAAATCGACTGCCAAAGGTGGGGTAAATGGCTAAAAAAACTCACAACGTCATAAGCATTGAAAAACTTAAATTGTTGGGGCCTAACACGACAGGACCTATATTGGAAATTGGGCAATTAAATTTAAAAGCAACTATTACTGTTGTGTTAGGACCTAATGGTGCTGGAAAAAGCTTGTTCTTAAATCTCTTACAAGGGCTTATTTCTCCAACCGAAGGTACGATAGCCTTTAACAATCGGATTTCTATCAAACCTACTTATTCTGACATTTCCTTAGTGATGCAAAACCCTCAATTTTTACGAAAAAGCGTAGAAAATAATATCAAATTTGTACTAAAGCTTAGAAACAAATATTCACACAAAAATCTTCTAGATGTCCTAGAACGATTTGCTCTTTCAAAACAACGAGAATTCTTCGCTAATAATTTGTCTGGAGGCGAAAAGCAGCGATTGGCACTAGCTTTAGCCATTTGCAAGAATCCGAGCATTTTGCTCTTAGATGAACCAACAGCGAGTGCCGATCCGCAAACAACTTTTATGATAGAAAAGATACTTACAGAAGAATTTTCTCTAGGTAGAAAGGTAATTTTAGTAACTCATGATATCGCACAAGCCAAACGCCTTGGCCAGGACATCATTTTTATCTATAAAGGTAAAATAATTGAACATGAGAATGCAAAATCATTCTTTAAGAAGCCAGAAAAAAAAGAAAGTGAACAATTCTTGAGTGGAGAAATCACCTTATAATAGCCTTAGGGAAAAAAGAAATCATGCATCACTTTAAGTACCCAATTTATTTTTTGTTAAGTTTTCTGATACCCTCCCTTACTTTTGGAGGTGAAATCTTGCTACAGTCCACAACATCTACAAATAATTCTGGATTTTACAGTTATATTCTACCCAAATTCAAGAATGACACCGGAATTTCTGTGAAGGTTGTAGCTGTTGGAACTGGTCAAGCAATACGAAATGCTCAAAATTGCGATGCAGATATTCTAATAGTCCATGCAAGAAAAGCAGAAGAAAAATTTGTTGCAAATGGCGGAGGAATTAAGCGGCATAATTTAATGTACAATGATTTTGTAGTTGTTGGGCCACATGAAGACCCGGCGCAAATACGTGAGAGTAAAACCATTTCAGAAGCTCTCATTTCCATTTTTAGGCTGCAACCGTCCTTCATATCTAGAGGAGATAATAGCGGAACACATAAAAAAGAGTTGGAGCTTTGGCAGAAGGTTGCAGTCTCCGTGAAAGAACATTCTGGAAAATGGTATAAGGAAACAGGTTCAGGAATGGGAACAACTCTCAATATCGCAGCAGAACTAGATGCATATACTATTTCGGATAGAGCCACATGGTTAACCTTCAAGAACAAACGGGAGCTAAGGATCTTGTTTGAGGGGGACCCTCTCCTATTTAACCAATATGGAGCAGTACTTGTGAATCCTGCAAAATGTCCAAAAACAAAAATTGAGAAAGCCAAAATTTTCCTCAATTGGCTCCTATCAGAAAATGGCCAATCCGAAATCCAGAATTATACGGTCAATGGGATTCAGCTTTTTTATCCTAATGCTATAAGGTAATATTATTTCCTTACTTGAAATCAAACAAGATGATAAAACTCTTAATTTTCTTTTTCTATATTTTCAAACCAAGCTTGTATCATTAATCTTTCTGCATCTTCCATGTATGAAATATTATTGGGAGGCATTGCTCTACTTATGCCTGAATATATATAAATTGCCCTTGCCTGTTTAATGATGTCATATTCATTTTCAACAATAAACCCCTTTGGCGGATGAATGAACCCATCCCACAAAGGCTCTCTTGAGTGACACATTGAGCACCTTGCGGAAACCACATCAAACACTTCTTCGGGCAAGCCTACTGCATTGCCAAATTCTATATTAAGAATGTCTTCTTCATTCTTTACCAGATCTAAGTTCGGGGATCTGAAAGCAGAAAGGCCAATAATGATTAAGAAAATTAAAAAACTCAAAGCCCATGTCCAATAAAGTTTTCTACCCTGCGAATGGTATGTGTTAAAAAAATGGCGGATTGAAACTCCCAGCAAAAAAACAAGTGGGGCTATTGCCCAATTTAATTCAGCGGCAAATGCAAGAGGGTAATGATTGGAGAGCATAAAAAAGATGACTGGAAGTGTAAGATAATTGTTGTGTGTTGATCTCTGCTTTGCAATGACCCCATACATTGGATCAGGGACCTTTCCCCCTTTTAAATCAGCAACAACTATTTTCTGATTAGGAATAATAATGAAAAAGACATTAGCGGTCATTATCGTTGCAGTAAAAGCTCCTAAATGAAGGAAAGCTGCCCTACCACTAAATATTGATGTATAAAACCAGGATAAGAAAAATAAACAGCAAAAAAGGATCAACAATAATAAAGTACTATTGTTTCCCAGCTTAGATTTACAAAGAAGATTATACAACACCCAACCAAGTCCAAGTGAGCCAATTGACAAAGCTATTGCTACACTATTAGTTATTTCAGCAACTTCATGATCTACGAGATAAAGATCTGCGCCTCCGTAATAAACTATTGCCAAAAGCGCAAAGCCTGACAACCAGGTCGCATAGCTTTCCCATTTAAACCATATCAAATCCTTCGGTAAATTGGGTGGAGCTATACCATATTTTTGAATATGATAAAAACCACCTCCGTGAACCTGCCATTCTTCGCCTGTTACACCATTAGGCAAAGCTTGGTGTTTCTTTAAGCCTAAATCGAGGGCAATAAAGTAAAAAGACGTTCCAATCCATGCTATTGCCGTAATACTATGAAGCCAGCGAACAGCAAATTCAATCCAGTCCATTATGATGACAGAAATCATGTGAGATCACCAAGGCTCCAATAGTTAAGATTAACTTCCAAGATAGGTTGAATAGCCGAAGGGCGACAAGAGTAAAGGTATATGATAGTTTCTATGAGAAAAAATCGTAAACTTCACTGGGACTAAGTCATAGAGCAAACCTTGAAGATCATCGATCTTCTTAGATTTATTCCTTAGATATTTGCCAACATGAAAAACAAGTTCAAAATCTCCTAGAAAAAATTCTTCCTTACTTAGTAAGATTTCATCGGTTCTTCCATCCGAATTTGTAGTTAATTGTTTGATGAACTTCCTAGCTCCCTGCTTAATAGTATATAGTTCTATGTTGATACCTTCTGCAGGAAAACCTATTGCAGTATCTAAAACATGTGTAGTTAGTCTGCCTGACAAAACACCCTCACTAGAATAAAATAAATGCTTGTACCTACAATATATTTCCTATTCAACTAAATGAAAGCATTATTTGATCTGGAGTAAAGATAATGAAGTATCCAAGAGACTTACTAGGTTATGGACAAAACTCTCCCAAAGTAGTTTGGCCAAAAAGAGCCAAGATTGCTGTTCAGTTCGTCATAAATTACGAAGAAGGAGGAGAAAATTGTCTTTTACATGGCGATTCTGCTTCAGAATCGTTTCTTTCTGAAATAGTTGGAGCAGAACCATGGCCTGGGAAACGTCATTTTAATATGGAAAGCATTTATGATTATGGAGCTAGGAGTGGCTTTTGGCGCTTACACAGACTTTTTACTTCAGAAAGTATACCCGTAACCATTTTTGGGGTTGCCACGGCCTTAGCTAAGTCACCTGTACAAGTGAACGCAATGCAATTGGCGCAATGGGAGATAGCATCACATGGCTTAAAATGGATTGAATATAAGAACTTCTCAAAAAAGAAGGAAAGGAGTTTCTTGCAAAAAGCAATTAAAGTCCACACTGCCGCTACTGGATTGGCTCCCAAAGGCTGGTACCTCGGGAGAGGAACAGAGAATACTGTTGCTTTGGCTTCAGAAACTGGTTCCTTCGAATACATATCTGATTCTTATGATGATGACTTACCCTACTGGATAGCTTCAAAAAAGGCCCCTCAATTGATTATCCCCTATACCCTCGATGCGAATGACATGAGGTTCGCTACCCAGCAAGGATTCAATTCCTGGAGCCAGTTTTTCGATTACTTGAAAGGTACTTTTGATGTTTTGTACAAAGAAGGAGCCGAAGGATCGCCTAAAATGATGAATATTGGTCTGCACTGTCGTTTATCTGGAAGACCAGGCCGGTTAATGGCCTTAAAAGAATTTATTAAATATACTAAGAGCTTTAAAGATGTCTGGTATGCCAAGAGAATAGACATAGCTGAACATTGGAAAAAATATTATCCTCCTGTTGAGAAAAAGATAAATCCCTATAAGATGACCAAGGGCCAGTTTATCGGTACTTTTGGTAATATTTTTGAGCACAGCCCTTGGATAGCAGAAAAAGCCTATTCAAGAGGATTAAACCCATCTATGAAATCTCCTGAAGCTACGCATGGCTTTTTGTGCTTTGAATTTCGAATGGCAAGTGACAAGGAAAAATTGAAAGTGTTGAAGTCTCATCCTGATCTCGCATTAGACAACAAAAAGCTTGTTGAAAAACTAACAACAAGCAGCACCCTTGAACAGAAGGGTGCGGGTTTAACCTCCCTTAGTGACCGCCAGCAAAAAGAATTTAATCAACTTAACCATCAGTACAAAGAGAAATTCAAACATCCGTTCATAATTGCTGTAAAAGGAAAAACAAGATCCCAAATACTTCGTCAGTTTAAGATTAGATATGAGAATAGTAGAGCTGATGAATTTGTGACGGCATGTAGAGAGGTGGAAAAGATAGCTTATTTTCGCTTGAAAGAACTTTTTTAAAAAATGAAACCTCTAAACCCTAAAACTCTTAAACAAAAAGATTTCCAGAAATATGGAGATATTATTGACACCAGCCAGAAGGTTCCATTTGAAATAAATGATGGTAGGTGCCTTCGCTACAATGATCTAGCAAATCTCAACTTCACCAATGGTCAGGCCGGAATTAGCCTTTTTGAATCAAAAAAAATAAGTCTGCCTTACAAATTTAACTTTATGGAAAAACATCCCCTTGGAAGTCAGGCATTCATCCCTGTTTTCGGCAGTAAATTTATAGTTGTTGCCGCACAGGATAATAATGGTAAACCAGGGGTGCCAGAAGTCTTTATCACTAAACCCGGCCAGGGAGTGAATTATCATAAAAATGTCTGGCATGGAATTCTTGCGCCCCTAGAGAACCCCGGGCTCTTTGTTGTCATAGACTGGATAGGTTTAGGAAAGAATCTTGACACAAACACTTATAAGGACTGGTATTTTATAGAAAAAACCTAAGTTCAAAGCTTTATGTGACGGTTTACATTTTTGTATAGTAGGTATCTGAAAGGCTCATCTCCAAGTGCTTTACATGCTTGAGGACAAAAAGCTCTTAAAGCCATGAAATCTCCTGCTTCAACATCTACCCATTCTCCATTTAAATAATAAGTTCCTACCCCTTGAAGTATGTAAATTGCATGTTCCATGACATGTGTCTCAGGGAACGGGATAGATGATCCTGGCTCAAAAGATACAATGTTAACATGCATATCATGTCTTAAATCAGAAGGTTCCACAAAGCGAGTGGTCTTCCATCTAGGGTCATTAGGCATTTCTTGTGGGACGACGGACTGCTCGTTTATTATGAAAGCATCTGGGATGACCACATTAGCATCCTTTTCATAAACCTTCCTTATCCAATGAAATTTTGTAAGCGAACTAATTTGATTCTTGATTGACCATTTTTTTTCTGGTGGAATATAAGCATACCCCCCTGGCCTCAGGATTTCCCTCTGGCTGTCAATCTCTAGAGATAATTCACCTTCAGTCACAAATATTATGGACTCAACTGATTGGTCCGGATCAGGTTTTGTACTGCCTCCACCCTCGGATAATTCCATCAAATAATATGAAAAAGTTTCTGTAAATCCTGTTAGAGGCTTAGCAAGCACCCAAGAACGGGTGTTAGTCCAACCAGGGAAGAAACTGACCACGATGTCCCTTATGCAACCTCGAGGAATAAAAATATAAGCCTCTTTAAAAATAGCTCGATCTGACTTAAAAGTATCTGGTTGCGGCATACCGCCCAAATCAGAAAAATAGTGTACATCTGCTTTCATTAATGCCGCTCCAAATTAATTCAGACGTCAGTATAACGCAGTATTGCTTTTGTTCAAATTTAAAGTGATGAGGTTAGATTAGCGCCTGTAAGAAGCCTTTTTTATGGATGGATTTATGTTGCGAACAGCCTCTCTCAATGCAATAATTATCCCAGATACTAAAATGGTAATGATACCTAAAGCACTCAATAAATTTAAATACTCTCCCCAAATAATTATTCCCCAAAAAACTGAAAGAACTAAGGAGGAATATTCAAATGGTGAAACTAATCCAGCCACACTCAAGCGATAAGCCTGGCTTATGAGATAGCCGCCAAAAGCATTAGTGATGCCGATAAATGCGATTAAAATCCAGTCAATGCCAGTAGGCCAAACCCAAGCTTTTGTTAAGAATTGAAAGGAAGGATGGTCTATAATGTCAAAGCGTCCGTTGTGCAAAATGCAGACTAATATCCCCATATAAGTCAGGAAAGATACCTGGATATAAAAAGCCATAGTAGATGCTTTTTCCGTTGGGCCTAATTTTCTGGTGAGGATTTGTAGTAAGGAGTAAGAAAAAGCAGCCATCAAGGGTAAAAGAGTTTCCCATCGAAAACTAATGCCGAAGGGTTTCACTATGAAAAGAACCCCAGTCAATCCTAGTAGTAGTGCAGACCAGCGAAACCAACCAACCTCCTCTTTCAAAAAAACGGCGGCAAAGAACGTGATCAGGAGGGGAGAAATAAAAAATATAGCTGTGACTTCCGCCAGAGGAAGTACCGCAATTCCAGAAAAAAAACATATGTTAGCCGCTACAACGCTGGAACCTCTAATGAGGTGGAGTAGCGGCTTTTTTGTCCTTAAATTAGAGTATCCTCCTTCTAAAGGGATGATTATTGCTAAACAGATAGTTAAAGCTACGATTGACCGAAAAAATGTAAGCTCATAAAGAGGATACTTCCCAGTAAATAACTTCATCATGACATCGTTTAGCGAAAAGAAAAAACACGCGCCAACAGCACAAAAAATGCTTAGAAGCGGTCTATTCCCCACCACAGGCATAGGCATATTTCACCAAAAACTTTTTTTGAAGTTAGACGTTTTTAATCTTAAAACACAACAGATAGTAGCGTTAACCAAAAATTGTTTTCAGTCAATAATTTTCTTTATACGGTTAATGGCTTCTTCAATGTTTTCTAGGCTATTAGCATATGAGAACCGCAAAAAACCTTCTCCCATTTCTCCAAAACTAGTACCAGCTATTGTAGCTACACCTGCCATCTCCAAGAGGTCGTCCTGGGCCTTTTGGGAACTCAATCCAGTTTTGATAATGTTAGGAAAGACATAAAAAGCGCCTCCGGGTTCCTTACAATATACTCCAGGTAATTCATTTAATGCATCAACAATAAATTTCCTTCTCTGTTCAAATTCATTGAGCATACTATTAACAACATCCTGTGGCCCTTTAAGTGCTGCAATCCCCGCATATTGGGTCGGTGCGTTAACACAAGAATGATTGTTTACACATAAACGGGTTGCATATTCTAACAATTGATCAGGCCATACCGAAAATCCGAGCCTCCAACCAGTCATCGCATATGTTTTAGACCAACCATCCAAAACAATTAACCTGTTCCTTATGTTAGGAAACTCAAGGAGACTAATATGCTTTCTTCCATCGTATAACATTCTACTATAAATCTCATCTGAAAGAATGGTTACCTTTGGAAAATTCTCGAGACCTGCCGTTAGAATTTCTATTTCTTGTCTTGGGATAACCCCTCCCGTTGGATTTCCAGGGCTATTAATTATAATTAATCTTGTTTTATCGGAAATTTTATTGAGTACATTTTCAGCCTTAAATGAAAAATTTAAATCTTCTTCCAGTTTTATGGGAACAGCCTTTGATCCACTATAATTTATAACAGATTCATAAATGGGAAATCCCGGATTAGGATACATAATTTCTGTGTTTGGGCCTCCAAACATCAAAATACTAAAAAACATCGTTGGTTTCCCACCAGGCATAATAATTATGTTGTCCGGTGAAATTCTTGCTCGGTGCCTAAAATACAAATCTTCTGATACAGCTTCTCTTAATGGTAATATACCGTTCGCTGGAGTATAACCATGATGGCCATCCTTAAGTGCTTTGATAGCTGCCTCAACAATATGATCTGCTGTTTTAAAGTCAGGTTGCCCAATGCCAAGATTAATTATATTTTTGCCTTTAGACGAAAGGGCTTGAGCGCGGGCAAGAACTTCAAAAGCAGACTCAGTTCCTAAACGGAACAAATTTTCTGAATGCTCCATCATCAATCCACTGGTTTTTGCAATGCTTAAAAATTGGGTCAGTTAGGTGAGCCAATTAATATGGCTCACCCTATATCACCTTACTGTGGGATGTCGCCTTCGATGCCTTCAACATAAAAGTTCATGCCTAACAGCGTACCAATATCGGCAGTTTCTCCTGAAGCCAGCCAAGCACTTCCATCTTGCTTGTTCACAGGGCCTGTGAAAGAATGCAGCTTTCCTGAAGCTATACCATCAGCAATGGCTTGAGCTTCTTTCTTTACAGAATCTGGGATTTTGTCTGACATATCACCGATCACGACCATACCTGCCTCAATTCCATCAAAGGTCTGTTCTCCACCTTTCCAAGTGCCGTCCATAGCTTGCTGGACCCGCTTGACATAGTAGGGACCCCATCCATTAATGATTGCGGTCAGATGTGCGTTAGGGCCAAAAGCACTCATGTCTGAAGCTTGACCAAAAGCATACACGCCAGCTTCTTCGGCAACTGTCATGATAGCAGAGCTATCAACATGCTGCATAATTACATCTGCTCCTTGTTGAATCAATGTTTTTGCTGCATCTGCCTCTTTAGCTGGATCATACCAAGTAAAAATCCATATAATTTTAAATTCAACATTTGGATTTGCTGCCTTTGCAGCTAGATATGCTGAATTTATTCCCCTAACCACCTCTGGGATAGGAAACGAAGCAACATAACCAATGGTATTTGATTTTGTCATTTTACCAGCTACATGGCCAATTACAGATCTTCCTTCATAAAACCTAGCACTATAAGTAGAAACATTATCAGCTGTTTTGTAACCTGTAGCATGTTCAAATTTCACATTTGGAAATTTCTTAGCAACATTTAAAACAGGATCCATATATCCAAAAGATGTCGCGAATATCATGTCAGCACCAGACAATGCCATCTGGGTCATCACTCTCTCTGCATCGGCACTTTCAGGTACGTTTTCCTGAAACACTGTTTCAACTTTTCCACCAAAGGCTTCATCTACAGATTTTCGACCCACATCATGTTGATAATTCCAACCATGATCACCTGGTGGTCCAATATAGATAAAACCTACTTTCATGTCTGCTGCAAATGCAAAACATGAAATCATTAAACTAGATAGTACTAGTAAAGATACCCTTAATAGTTTCATTTTAACTCCTTCCAATAAACGTTGTGTCATCCTTATAGTCCAAAAAATGTTTTTCCGAGAGATCTCGGCGCTTCTAAAGAACCCCTTGATCTCCGAGCCGACATAAAAACTAATACCCCTATAGTGACCAAATATGGAGACATAGACAAGAGGGCAACATTAATTTCTAAACCGAGTGCCTGTAAGTTTAGCTGTAAAAGGGTAACTCCTCCAAAAATATAAGCCCCGATAAGTAGTCTAAGCGGTTGCCAGCTAGCAAAAACAACTAGTGCAAGTGCTATCCACCCGGCTCCTGCTGTCATGCCCTCGGTCCATTGCGGAACTCTCACAAGCGATAGATAGCCTCCACCCAACCCAGCAAAAGCCCCTCCAACTAGTATAGCACCAAATCGAATCACAATTACATTATAGCCTAAAGCATGTGCGCTATCGTGGTTCTCTCCAACTGCTTTCAATATCAAGCCAAGTCGAAAATTTCTAAATAAGAAATAAACTGCTGCCACTGCCAATATGGAAAAATAAATAATAGGATCATGTTGGAAAAGAATTACTCCTAAAATAGGGATTTCAGACAAGATCGGTATGTGAAGATCAGAAAATGCTGCTGGTTTAATCCCCGTATAGGAGTGCCCAAGCAAAGATGAAAGACCTAACCCAAAAAGAGTTAAGGCCAAACCAGAAGCAACTTGATTAGCCCTGAATATTTGAGTTACTAGAGCAAAAATGAAAGCTATTGAAGCACCTCCTAATATAGAAAAAAGAAACCCGACCCAAGGGGATCCAGTTTCTATGGTGGCGATAAAACCCGCTATGGCACCAAATATCATCATTCCTTCAACACCTAGGTTTAAAACACCCGTTTTCTCAACAATTAACTCACCTAAGGCAGCTAATAAAATTGGGGTTGCTGCCACGATAAGGCTAGCCAAGAGTAATGATATTTGGATGTCACCTAGGTCCATTTCTTATCCCACATTGCTATAAAATATATGCTCATCTTTGTTTGACTGCCTATTTACGAATTGATGTCTTAAATGAAATCTTATAAGTAACTAATAGATCGGTAGATAACAGGAAAAACAACAGCATACCTTGAAAAACCTGGATAGCGGCAGCCGGAATATTCATCATGAATTGGGCTAGTTCTCCTCCTACATAGGTTAAGGACATTAAGACACCTGCAAGTAAAATTCCTATAGGATTTAAGCGTCCTAAAAATGCAACAATTATAGCGGTAAAACCGTATCCTACATTGAAATCAATATTGATAAGCCCTGCTGGACCTGTAAGTTCAAACATCCCTGCTACTCCAGCCAAACCACCAGAAAGGCTTAAACAAAAAATAATGATATAGCGTAAATCTACACCAGCAAAATTAGCAGCCCTGGGTGCCTGCCCTATCAATTTTATATGAAAACCTGTCCGGTGATAACTCAAAAAATAAGTTAATAGAATCACTCCTAAAAATGCAGAAATAACTCCCAAGTGAATACCTGTCCCGGAGATCAATTCAGGGTTCGCGGCAGACGAGTATTTACTCAAGTCCCTGGAACCAGGAAACCCTAATCCTTCGGGATTACGAAGAAATCCAACTGAAGCTAAGGCCAAAATTTGTTCAGCAACATAAACAAGCATCAGTGACACTAAAATCTCATTTGTATTGAATTTTATCTTTAAAATAGCTGGGATCATGGCCCAGATCACACCACCCAATATCCCTCCAATTATCATTAAAGGGAAAATGTACCAGGCTTGCAACGGATATAAAGCCAACCCAATGCTCCCGCTGGCTAACGCACCCATGATATATTGTCCTTCTGCACCAATATTCCAAATGTTTGCCCGGAAACCAAAAGAAAGACCAAGAGCGATTAGAATTAAAGGTGCAGCCTTCACGGCAAGCTGAGGTCTTGAATATTCAGAAAAAGTTGGACTCATTACTGGATCCCAAAAAATTAACTTGATGGCTTCAAAAGGATTTTTCCCCATCAAATAGAATAATAAACCCCCAAATATCATGGTCATGATTACTGCAATAATTGGCGCACTGATCTCTAAAAATTTCGAACGATTCTTACGAGGTTCAAATCTCAACATTAGACTACCTTCCTGGCATCAGAGGTTGTCAGCAGTAATCCCAAAGTCTTTGGATTCAGTTTCTTGGTATCTACTGGTTCTGAGAGTTGACCTCCAACTAGGGCGGAAAAAACGTCCGAAATCTGCAATAATTCATCAAGATCTTGGCTGATGACGAGTATCGCAGCTCCATCTTTTGCCAAATCAAGAATTCGTTGCCGTATCGAAGCTGCTGCTGCTGCATCGACACCCCAGGTCGGTTGATTAACAACAAAGATTTTAGGATTTTGTATTAATTCACGACCAATAACAAACTTCTGAAGATTGCCGCCTGATAGAGATTTTGCCAGCGATCCCACCCCACTTGTTCGAACATCTAGACTGTTTATGATCTTTTCAGACAAGGTCCTTGCTTTTGAATAATTGATGACTCCGTTTTTTGACAAATCCATACGGTGTTCAGCCGTTATTAGTGTATTCTCCGTTAATGTCATTTCAGGTGCAGCAGCATGCCCCAATCTTTCTTCTGGTGCGCTCAATAGCCCTTTTTTCCTTCGTTCAACTGGACCAAGGTAAGTAACATCCTGACCATCTATGAATAAAGTACCTTTCGTCGGGCTTAATTCACCGCTCATCAATCCTAAGAATTCGTCCTGACCATTTCCGGCAACACCCCCCACCCCAACTATTGCACCTGCATGCAATTTTAGGCTAATTTCCTTGATCGGAACACCAAATGTTTTTTTTGATTCGAGTGAAACCTTATTTAATTCTAACAATACCTTTCCCACTTTTATTTTACTTTTTTTAGGATTTGAAAAAGAGTTTCCTACCATGGACTCAGCAATCTTACCTGCAGTTAACTTGCGTGGATCACATGTATCCACCACTCTTCCTTGACGCATTATCGTTGCTTTTGAACAAAGGCTCCTTATTTCCTCCAGCTTATGAGAGATATATAAAATAGACATACCTTGACTAGCTAACTTTCTTAAAACAACAAAAAGATCAGAGACCTCTCCGGGTGTAAGAACAGATGTTGGCTCATCCATGATCATAATCTCAGGACTCTGCAATAAACACCTCACTATTTCAATTCGCTGACGTTCGCCGGCTGATAAATTGCCGACTATTTTGTCAAGAGAGATTGACAAACCATATTCTTCAGAAACTGAATTAATTCGATTTCGCAAATGGTTTTTCTGAAAAGCTTTATCCATTCCAAGGGCTATGTTCTCAAATACATTAAGGGCATCAAACAAAGAAAAATGTTGAAAAACCATTCCAACCCCTTTGGAACGTGCATCCTGAGGCCCTTTAGGATGAAAGTCCCTATCATTCAATAATATTTGACCACTGTCTGGTTTCACCAGCCCGTAAATAATTTTTACAAGAGTA
>CACKFK010000004.1 GCA_902599445.1 uncultured Alphaproteobacteria bacterium | reverse complement strand
GAAACACTTAACGCCTTCATATTTCTATCAAATAGGATAGACCTAGTTGAAGTGGTTCCCTGATCAATTGCGACTATGTAGGACATTATTTCTTCTCCAATCTTTACACTAGTTACACTGATAGATAGTTTTGAACCCAATCATTTAATTGTTTTTCTTGTTTTTTAGTAAATCTCAAACCCAGCTTTGTTCGTCTCCAAAGGATGTCTTCTCCACAATTAGCAAACTCATTTTCAATTAACCACTTAACTTCTGTTTCAGTCAATGAATGACCAAAATCGATTCCCAGGTCTTCTTTAGTCTTGGAATCTCCTAATAAATCGTCGCAAAGAGTCCCATAATTTTTTATCAATCTAGTCGACCACTTTTCATCCAAAAAAGAATACTTCTCACACAACTCTTTAATGAGAAATGCTTTTTTTTCTAGTTTAAAGTTTCCTCCTGGAAGTGGTTCTTGTGAAGTCCAGGATCCTTGCATCTTTGGAAAATACGATCTCATTCTAAAAAGTGCGTTTTCTGCTAATTTACGATAAGTCGTTAATTTTCCACCATAAATGGTCAAAATGGGTAAATTATTAATTGATTCCATATTTAACATGTAATCACGAGTAATAGACGAAACTGAATCTTGGTTATCTGTTAAATGTTTGTAAAGTGGTCTAACTCCTGAGTAGCTCCAGACAATGTTTTCGAACTCCAATTTGGAATGAAAATAACTATTGATAAATTCAATCAAATATTTCTTCTCTTCTTTTGAGCAATTTGGCTCTTGAGACATATCATTATGGGGTATTTCTGTAGTTCCAATTAGAGTGAAATCCTCCTGGAAAGGTATTACAAAAATTATCCTTTTATCCTTACCTAAAAGAAAATAAGCCTTTCCATGTCCAAACATTTTCTTTACGACTATATGGCTACCCTTCACTAAGTGAATTGGGGTATCCTCTTTTGAAGCATTATTGTTCAAAGTGTTTACCCATGGTCCAGCTGCATTTACAATTGAATATGAAAAAAATTCCTGGGTAATTCCCTCTTTACCTTTAGTTGTTACTCTCCAATATTTTTCTTCTCTTTTTATGTTTGTTACCTTCGTATGGGTTAATACATGTGCACCTCTTTTTTTTGCATCAACGGCATTCAGTATTACCAATCTTGCATCTTCAACCCAGCAATCTGAAAAGACAAATGCAGAAGAGAACTTATTCCTTAAAATTTTTCCTACATTGGAATCCTTGACTCTTATGGTTTTGGTCCCTGGAAGAATAGTACGACCTCCTAAATTATCATAAATGAATAGCCCCAATCTGATGACAATTTTGTGAAGCAATGCCTTTGGTGCTGGAAGCACAAAACGCATTGACCAACAAATATGCGGCATGTTTTTAAGAAGCAATTCTCGCTCTTTTAGGGATTCTCTCACTAATCTAAAATCAAAATACCTTAAATAGCGAAGCCCTCCATGTATTAGTTTAGTTGATGTTGAGGAAGTTCCACTTCCGAGATCGTTCATCTCTGCTAAACAGACATTTAACCCCCTTCCTGTCGCATCTCTTGCAATGCCGCATCCATTGACACCGCCTCCTATCACAAAAACATCATATATAGTCTCTTTTTTTTCCATATTTAATCTTCGAATTACTAAATCTATTTGAGCCTTGGGGGGTTATAGCTTATCAAGTGCAAGTATTCAAAATTGATTTTAAATAATATGAAAATTCATCCTAATGAACTTCCAGGATAGAACGCATAAGATACAAAACTATTGATTATAAATGTTACCCTAAAGGTTTAAAAAAATGAAAATAGCTGTAATTGGGGCGGGATTAGCTGGTAAACAACACATTCAGGTAATTAAAAACAATAAAATGTGTGAGTTGGATTTCATTGTAGACCCAAGTAATGAAAGCATAGAATTTTGCAAAAATAATGGTTTTTTACATTTTTCTAATGTCACAGAAGCTCTTACGACTCAAAAACCTGATGGAGCCATAATAGCCTCACCAAACTCAATACATATGGAAAACTCTTTGGATTTTATTGAGCGGGGAATACCCATTCTTGTTGAAAAACCACTCTCATCAGATTCTGAAAGTGCTCTATCCATAGTCCAATGTGCTAAGAAAAAAAATGTCCAACTGTTAACTGGTCATCATCGCAGGCACAACAAAATAATAAGGGAGGCAAAAGATACAATCGATTCAGGTCAATTAGGGCGTCTCGTTGCTAGTCATTCTATGTGTTGGCTGTTTAAACCTAATGATTATTTTAATTCCTGGCGAAAAAGTATTAGCGGCGGACCCGTTCTTATAAATTTAACTCATGACATTGACCTAATGCGATATCTTATTGGAGAAATAGAGAGTGTTTACAGTTTCGAATCAAATGCCAATAGGAAAGGGAAGGTAGAAGATTCGGCTGCAGTGAGCCTAAGATTTAAAAATGGGGCCATTGGTACACTATCTATTTCAGATACAATCTTAGCACCATGGAGCTGGGAACATACTTCAGGTGAAAATCCTATTTATCCTAATCAAAAAGAATCCTGCTACTGGATTGGTGGGACCCATGGATCACTAGAGTTACCTAAATTGAAGTCCTGGCAAAGCTTGAATGAAAGAAGTTGGTGGAAACCTATTTACTCTAAGCAAAGTCCAACATACAAAAATATAAATCAACCCCTGTCAGCACAATTGGAGAATTTTATTTCAGTGGTGCAAGGTAGGGCAGAGCCGGTTTGCTCTGGAGAGGATGGATTAAAAACTTTATTGGTGATTGAAGCGATTAAATCGTCAGCCAGAATTGAAAAAGCTGTGAAACCAAAAAAAATCCAGATTTGAAATTATTTTGGAAAACCTTGTGCGGATTATTGAAATAATATAAGGGCCAACAGTCAACAAAAATCTTAAAAAAACCCTCAAATGCGTTGCATTAAAGTATTTAAGTCTAAACGATTCTTGACTTTAAAGAAACCTGCCAAAGGAGCAAAAAATCGCGGCTAATTTACCGAGCTCTGCCTTCTCTCCATGCTATGATTATTCCTCCCAGTACTATACCTAAAATACCGGGAAACAATTTGTCGAAAGGCCATTCCATGAAGAATATCCATCCAAGCGCAAAAGATATTGGTAAAGCAAAATACTCAAAAGATGCTATTAGGCTTGGTTCAGTTATGCGATAACCAGAGATCAATAAAATGACCCCCACTCCACCGGATATGCCCATAGCCGCCAATAGAAATAAATCAGTGATGGACTCTGTGAAACTAAAAGAAAAGGTAATAAGTGCTATAAAAATAGTAGCTATTAATGTTGTCATTTGAGCATACAATTGTATCTTA
The DNA here is from genome assembly GCA_902599445.1 of uncultured Alphaproteobacteria bacterium. GTDB lineage: Bacteria > Pseudomonadota > Alphaproteobacteria > Rhodobacterales > Rhodobacteraceae > CACIIZ01. The sequence goes on along the minus strand of CACKFK010000004.1, from coordinate 77,213 downwards.
GCGGTATGCACTTCCTTTGGAAATAACTTTACTAATACACCGGCAAGAGCATATCCAAACGCCGCACCTAAAGGCAGTAACGCATCATAAGTAAAAAGATCCGAACCAGGCCTAATGATAATAACAACACCAAAAAAACCAAGCGCTACCGCTGACCACCTCCAGGGTCCCACACGGTTTCCAAGTATAGGAATAGATAGTGCTGTCAAGAATATAGGACTGGCAAAAGCCAGTGTCGTCGCCGTCGCAAATTCAAGTTTCATTAGCGAAAGATAAAAGAAACATTGAGCAAAAACGATACTTAAACCTCTACTTATAGATATGACCTTATCTCTTAAATTAAATCGACCGCTATCCTGTTTAAAACCAAAAGAATAAACTAAATACACTAGAACAGGTAACAAACCGAAACCATTCCGAGCTACAGCATACTGCAGGACAGAATATTTTTCCCCCATAAACTTGATGATCACTCCCATAATATCCAAAAGAAAAAGTCCTAAAAGTACAAGTAATATTGCTTTTGCTAAAGAACCCTCATTCTTCTTTCTCAGTTTCAGATATTTAACCATAGTCCCTTCCTAAAGGAATATTTTAAAAACTACCAAATAAATTTGACTGCATGAATTTTCCTATTCTATTATTTCTGCAAAGAAGACCATAATAGGACGGATTAAACCTTAAAAATTTAAAAATTTCTGAAAATGAAACCAAAACAAGAGATTACATATGAGCCCTACTGGTGGCTCCATGCAAAACCTTTCCCAATTCAAGAAAGAGATTGGCAATCAAATGCTGATGTTGTTGTGGTTGGCTCAGGATATACCGGATTAAGCGCAGCATTAACTCTTTTATATGCAAACCTTAAAGTGGTCATCATCGACTCCGAGATGCCTGGTTATGGTGCTTCTAGCAGAAATGGGGGAATAACTAGCGGTAAAATTAAACCAAGTTTCAAAGTTTTGAAAAAAAGATTTGGATTGGATTTAGCAAAACGGCTCATAGAAGAAGGTACTACAGCACGGAATGATCTCTATAATTTCATAAAAAATGAAAATATAGAATGCGACTTCGAAAACAATGGAATGTTGGTAGGTGCTACCAGCCAAAAAGCTTTTGATAAACAAAAGCGCGAAGCCGAAGAATTATTTGAGTCCGTCGGGTCAAAAACAGATATTGTAGAGAAAAAAGATATTCAAAGCTTCATCAATAGCCCTAAATACATTGGTGGAAACTTTGATAAGGACATCGGCTCAATTCATCCGGCCAAACTGGTGTCATCAATGACAAAGCTTGTTTCAGAAAAAAATGGCTTTGTTTATAGTAAGGCTAAATTTCTCGGTGCTGAAAAACAAAACAACCTTTTCAAAGTAAGTACAGAGAGAGGAACAATAATAGCAAAACACCTTATTATGGCAACCAATGCCTACACGGACAAAAATATACCTTGGCTAAGAAAAAGGTTAGTACCTGTGATCTCTGAAATGATTGCCACGGATTCTATTGGAGAAAATAGAGTCAAGAGCTTGATGCCAAAACTTAGCACTTTTGGTGAAGCCCTTAATGTATTCTATTACTTTAGGCCATCGCCCGATCGTACGCGAATACTTATTGGTGGTAGAAGGGTTCGGTTTGGAAATGAAAATCGTTCCTATAAGCTCAATAATGGTCTCTTAGGAATTTTCCCTGATTTGAAAGGTACCTCAATATCAAATCACTGGCATGGCTATGTCACTTTTCCTCTTGATCAATTACCAAAGCTGGTCATGCATGATGGAATAATTCATGCAGCCGGGTATTGTGGTTCAGGTACAGTTTGGGCAAGATGGATGGGGAAAAAAGCAGCCGAGATAATTTTAAATCTTGAAAGTAAAAGTGCTTTTTACAATATTCCTTTCAAAAAAATTCCTTTCTATAATGGCCATCCTTGGTTTCTCCCTGTAGCAATAGAATATTATAAACTTCAGGACTGGTGGGTAAATTCTAAAGAAGGCTAAAATCTTGGGGTTAATCTTCAGGAATTGATGATATTTGAGCTTTATGACCGCACCTGTCTTTAACTTTATATTCCGTAAGGATCTTTTAAACTAAAGGCCAAGCCCCCCAGCAACCAAAAACTTTATATTCATTACCCATAAAAAACTTAATCCAATAAAACTAGAAGATAATATTGATAATTGGAGTGCCTTATCATATCGTCGTGTTAGAAAATCATGATTAAATAAAGGTATTAATATGGCAGCACTTTTAGATACAGTAGATCCTGACGGTCTATTAGAATACTCCGTAGTATTCACCGACCGTTCATTAAATCATATGTCAAAGAAGTTCCAAACGGTGATGTGTGATATATCTGCTATGTTAAAAGATATCTATCATGGCGATGCTGTGGCATTAGTGCCTGGAGGTGGCACTTATGGAATGGAAGCTGTGGCACGGCAAGTAGCCATAGACAAACACGCTTTGGTAATAAGAAATGGGTGGTTTTCATATAGGTGGAGTCAAATTTTCGAAAGCGGTAATTTCACCAAGAAAACAACTATAATTAAGGCCCGGCAGACAGGAAATGAAGGTTGGTCACCTTTTGCACCAGTAGCTATTGACGAAATCACAAAGACAATTTACGAGACCTCTCCTGATGTAGTTTTTGCTCCCCATGTTGAAACTTCTGCAGGTGTAATATTACCCGATGAATACCTTAAGGCAATTTCCAAAGCTTCCCACGATGTTGGTGCTCTATTTATCCTAGATTGCATAGCATCTGGATGTGCATGGGTAGATATGCAAGCTACAGGCGTAGACATTTTAATTTCTGCACCACAAAAAGGTTGGTCATCTACCCCATCAGCCGGTGTCGTCATTATGAACAATCGTGCTGTTGAAGTAGTTGAGAGTTCAAACTCAAACAGCTTCGCTATTGATCTCAAGAAATGGTACTCAATCATGAAAACTTATGAATCTGGAGGGCATGCCTATCATACCACCATGCCGACCGATTCTTTGTGCCATTTTAGAGATACAATGTTGGAAACAAAAGAGTATGGTTTTGATAGGTTGTGTCAAAATCAATGGGAGCTAGGAAATGGTGTTAGAAAAATGCTGCAAAGGAAAGGAATCAAATCAGTTGCTGCTGAAGGTTTTCAAGCACCTGGCGTGATAGTTAGCTATACAAATGATGCTATGATACAGAGCGGTGCCAAGTTCCGAGATCTTGGAATACAGATAGCAGCCGGGGTTCCACTAATGTGCGACGAACCAAAGGATTTTTCTACCTTTAGAATAGGTCTTTTTGGTTTAGATAAGCTATATAATACAGAACGTAGTCTAGAAAAACTCCAAAAGGCTTTTGATGATATATTTTAAAATATAACATTTATTTTGGTCTAATGTTATGATTTAGATAGTACAAAGTGCATCTATTTATACTATAGGTTTTTGTCATGAATTCACCTGATGTCATCATAGTAGGTGCAGGAATAACTGGTTGCGCAGCAGCATTTGAGCTATCAAAAAGCAATCTTAAAATTGAAGTTATTGAAAAATACCAACCTGCTTCTATGGCATCCGGTTGGACACTTGCTGGAGTAAGACAATCCGGTAGACATTCTACAGAAATCCCCCTTGCAAAATATTCAGTCCAAGAATGGCCTAATTTAGTAGAAATATTGGGTGGCGACACTGGGTATACTCAAATGGGTAATTTGCGTTTAGCAAGAAATGAAGAAGAAGCAATAACAATAAGGAATCTTGTTAGAGATCAAGAAAAGGCAGGGCTGGATATTAAATATTTAAATGAGAACAAAGATATTAAGGAAATTACACCCGCCTTATCAAAGAAAATTATAGCAGCCTCTTTTTGTTCTACAGATGGACATGCCGAACCCATAAAAACCGTTCAAGCTTACAAAACTGCGGCTGAAAGAAATGGTGTCACTTTTTCCAACCATGAAGAAGTCTTGAAAATCAATGTTAAGAGCAACCGTGTGAGTTCAATAAGAACTTCCAAAAGGAATATCGACACCCAAACGTGCATTTTGGCAAATGGCATACATTGTAATTCCCTGCTAAAATCGCTGGGGATGAAAATTCCGTTAGACGTGCCAATAGTGACCGTAATACAGACCGAGAAAACAGCAAAAATACTCAACCCGGTGATTGGGGTTGCTAACGCAGATTTGGCAATGCGACAGGAGTTAAATGGGTGTTTTCGGATTACTAGCGGAGTTCAGAAATGGGGCGGTAAACTGGAAGAAAAAAACAGCCTGCCTTACGCCGCAACCTCATTAGAAAAAATACATTTTACTATAGCGCGCTCGATAGAAGTCATTCCAAAGCTTAGTCAATGCTCAATCAAGTCATTTTGGGGGGGGTTGATAGATTTGACTCCGGATGCACTACCTGTAATAGATCAAATTAAAGAATATGAAGGTTTAATTGTAGCTTCAGGTTTTTCTGGCCATGGGTTTGGTATAGCTCCAGCCATTGGAGGTATTTTGGCAGACCTTACGATGAAGGACCCACCTAGATTACCCATAGATCCTTTTTCTTTTTATAGATTCAAAAAAAATAATAACTTGAAAGAAAAAGAAAATGAGCCCACTCTGCATGGATAAATAAATACATTCATAAGATTTGAAAAGTCCACAACACAAATAATATTTTTTGCGAGACATACTATGATAAAGACACCATATTTATTATTCTTGGGAGATGCTCCTGATCAATTAGCTGCAAAGGTCGGTCAAGGAATCAAGGATTGGAGACCAGACATTAGTCTTGGACAAATGAGGCTACCTGGCTGTAAAGCAGACCTGGGTCTGCGTGATTTCACACTTGAAGAGGCAAAAAATGCAGGAGCAAGAACATTAATTGTTGGGGTTGCTAACAGAGGAGGAACATTTTCTTCAACCTGGAAAGAGACCTTGTGTCAGGCTCTAGATTTAAAATTTGATATCGCTTCAGGCTTGCACAACTTACTATCGGATGAAAAAGAGTTTAAAGAGTTAGCAAGTTTAAACCAATGTAGTTTGTTTGACGTTCGTGTAACCTCGGAAAATTTTCCTATTGCAAATGGTAAAAAAAGATCTGGCAAGAGATGTTTGACTATAGGAACAGATTGTTCCATAGGAAAAATGTACTCCACTTTGGCAATAGAACGGGAAATGCTTTCTAGAGGAATGAAAGCCACATTTAGAGCCACTGGCCAAACAGGCATTCTCATAAGTGGAAGTGGGATCCCGCTGGATGCCATAGTAGCAGATTTTATGGCTGGAGCTGTAGAAACCCTAACGCCGGATTCTGATGATGATCATTGGGATCTCATAGAAGGTCAAGGATCGCTTTTTCATGTTTCATATTCTGGTGTGACTATGGCCCTAATTCACGGAGGGCAACCTGACCATCTAATACTATGTCATGAACCCACGAGAACACATATGAGAGGGTTACCGCATTACAGCATACCAACCCTTGAAGCCCTTTATGAAACTGCACTACCTCTCGCAAGGATAGGTAATCCTGACTGTAAAATCTCTGGTATTTGTATAAATACTAAAAATACTAATGAAGTTGAAGGAAAAGCATTAATAAAAGAAATAGAAAGCACTTTCCAATTGCCCACCGTAGATCCTTTTAAAGATGGCACAAAAAAAATTGTTGATAATCTTGTGAAAACTTAAATTTAGGACCAATTGTGCGTCTAAATGTAGAAAAAAACTCTTTCAAGCTTAAAAAAATATTTACCATCTCCAGAGGTTCGAGAACTTCTGCAGACGTCATTACAGTGACTATTAGAGATAAAGGTTTGAAAGGTTGGGCTGAGTGCGTTCCTTATAAAAGATATAATGAAAGTTTGGAAACTGTTATCAAACAAATCGAATCGATCAAATTACCTACCAGTATCAGTCAATTGCAAGAATCGTTAGCACCTGGTGCCGCTAGAAATGCAGTAGATTGTGCCCTATGGGATCTAGAAGCAAAAATAACAGGAATTCCAGTATGGAAACTATTGGGCATAGAAGAGCCTGAACCATCTATAACGGCTTATACGATTTCATTAGATACCCCAGAAAACATGGAGAAGGAAGCACAACAAAAAAATAAGTACCCCATTCTTAAAGTAAAATTGGGTGGCTCAAACGATGAAGACTGTATAAGAGCTGTTAGAAAAGGTTCTCCAAAAGCAAGAATAATTGTAGATGCCAATGAAGGATGGACACCTGAAATATACATTTACTTAGGACCAGTCTTTAAGAATCTCGGGGTAGAATTGGTGGAACAACCTTTTCCGGCAGGTAAAGATTCCATTCTTAGGAGTTTAGATCGAATATTGCCAGTTTGTGCAGACGAAAGCTGTCATGACTTAAAAAGTTTAGATGATTTATTAGGTCTCTATGATTTTGTAAATATCAAATTAGATAAGACTGGTGGATTAACAGAAGCAATTAAAGTTTTAAAGTCCGCCAGAAAAAAAGGTTTTAAAATTATGCTTGGCTGTATGGTGGGGTCTTCTCTAGCGATGGCCCCTGCCATGTTACTCGCCCACATGTGTGATTTTGTTGATCTTGATGGACCATTGCTCCTAGATGAAGATAGGCCAAATCCATTAACATATGATAATCATTTGGCTTTCCCTCCCGAATCTAACCTTTGGGGACATTAAGTATTTCACATCTCATTGGTGCATTATTTCACTCATGCTAGTTAAGAAATGAATGACCTCATCCTCAGAATTATAATGACACATCGAAACCCTAATGCAGGATTCCAAACCCAGTGGCTCAAGAATATTTGCTGAGTAATGATCAGACTTTCTGACATGCGTTCTTATACCTCGCAAATTTAACTCCTTTACAAAAAAATCAGAGGTAACCTCAGGAAAGGAAAAAGAGACCAAACCCTCTCGAAGTTCATTTTCAAGTCCACCAATAATTTTAATTTTAGGATAGTCAGACAGTCCCTTTACGTTATCTTTCCCGTATAACATGGTTTTAACAAGAGCCTGTTCCTGATGTTTTATAAATTGTGATGCATGCAAAAATTTTTCACGACGACTTGAAGTTTTAGAAAGCCTTGATCCCAACCACTCAAAGTAATTTACAACATCAGAAAAAGTAGCATATGAACCAACATCCCTTGTCCCAAGATCCCAGTTTTCTTGTGGACCTTTCATTAGATTTTCATGAGGTAAGTTCCTCAATCTATCTGAAATCCATGCTAGACCATAACCATGACGAGAAAAAACTTTATATGGAGAAATAACATAACCATCTATAGAGTAATCGCTAATATTTATATCTCCATGCGGAGCATGCTGTATACCATCTACAATAATCAAACAATCTGGACTAATGCTCTTTATACCCTGGGTAAGTTCCTTAATTTCCACGCCAATACCAGTTACTGGTGATGTGTGAACGATCGTTGCCACACCTACATCCTGGGTAACCTTTGCAAGATATTGGTCTATTTTAATCGAACCAGATTCCTTACAATGAGGAACAAGTATGAGGTTCTTTGAAGCATATGTTGACCATTTTGTGGTAGCTGACCGAGAAGCTGGATGTTCAAGAGTACTACCAATCACTGTTCCCTTGTCAGAGGCCAAAATTGCCGCACGTATTAGCCTAAATAGAAGCTCAGTTCCACTTTCTCCAATTAATATACTTCCTCTTTCTGCATTAAAAAATTCTAATGCATCGGTTTTGGATTTTTTTATAAGATCCATTACGCCCTTAGAACCTGTATTATCCCTTCCCTGATTGTCTGGAATAGCTGCCAACTCACCAGAACGCTTAGCCACTGATTTAAGAGTTAATGAGCCTCCTGCATTTTCAAAAAATATTCTCTTTCCAGAAAAAGGACACGTATCTATATGACAAAATTTATTTCTAATTTCTTGTAAAAGATCTTTTTGATACATCAATTTATCCTGTGCTCAACATGCTACATTGTCTTTAATTTTATATGTTTCATCACTAATGTATTTTTGCATGACAAGTAAATTCTTTTGTGTGTATAAACAAAATTGTATGTGTTTCTGAAAGGCAATTCAAATGCAAAAGATACTTAATCAAACTGAATGGATGGAAAGAGCCAATCAAGTACTACCGGGAGGTGGATTTGGTAATTTTGATCCCTCAGTTTTCATCAGCCATGGAAAAGGTTCAAGAATTTGGGATGAAGACGGTACAGAGTATGTTGATTATCTTATAGGCTCGGGTCCAATGTTAATCGGCCACAGCCATCCTGAGGTCGAAGAAGTTATCTTATCTCAGCTGTCAAAAGGAACAACATTTTTTGCAAATAACGTCCTAGGGGTTGAATTAGCTGAGGAAATTTGCCGAAGTGTGGCTTGTGCAGAGCAGATAAGATATGTGTCCACTGGCGGCGAGGCAGACATGTATTCGATCAGACTTGCAAGAGCATATACCAAGCGTCAAAAGATTGTAAAATTTGAGGGCGGTTATCATGGCATGTGTGCTGAAGCTCAAATGAGTTTAGCTCCAACGACATTAAGTAACTTTCCACAAGCTGTACCCGATAGCGCAGGAATACCTGAAAGTGTCAAATCTGAGGTGCTTATAGCACCATTTAATGATATTGATTTTATAGAAAATTTCTTAAGTCAAGAATATGCAGATATCGCTGCTATAATAGTTGAGCCTTTGCAGAGACTAATACCACCAATTAAGGACTTTCTGCCAACCTTGAGAAAACTCTGTGATAAATTTGGCATCCTCCTTATTTTTGATGAAGTTGTGACTGGTTATCGTTTTGCCTATGGTGGAGCGCAAGAACATTATGGTGTTACTCCAGATATTTGCACTTTAGGAAAAATAATAGGTGGAGGTTTTCCACTAGCTGCAATAGCGGGTCGTAGGGAAATCATGGCTCACTTTGATAAAAGCAAAGTTGGAAGTGAAGGGTTTTTAATGCAAATTGGTACACTATCAGGAAACCCTATAGCATGCATTGCGGGCCTTAAAACACTTGAGATCCTAAGGAGACCAGGAAGCTACGAGAAACTACGAGATAATGGCCAAAGGATAATGGATTTTGCTTCTAAGAATTTAACTAAACAGGGAATTGATCATAAAATTGTTGGGGATCAAACTTTATTTGAGATCCTCTTTACTAATGCAGACATATCAAACTATAGAGATGTGCAAAAGAATAATATGAAACAATACGATTTGTTTCATAAAGTTTTAAAGAGTAATGCTATCTTGAAACCGATAGGAAAAATGTACGTATCGTTGGCATTAACGGAAGAGGACCTTGCCCAGACTGAAATGGCTATAGAAAAAGCATCTTTAGCATTAGCCAGTTAACGCTTTAGGAAGTTTTCCTTGGAGCTTAAGCCTTGTAGGCTGTCACCATCCAGGTACTAAACTTCATCTCAACACCTCTTATGGTTACATAATCAGCGAAACATTTTTCTAACGAATCAATAACTTTTCTTTGAACCGAAACTTCTGAATCCTCAAAAGGTAATGACATCGGTCCCATTCTACTTAAGAATTCAGCTGCTTCTTTTGTATTTTTTCCAACAACATTTGTTGCAGAATAATTCTCGATCAAGATCTTATTGCAGCCAGCATTAGAAAGAACCTCATTTAAATATAAGGGATCTTCAAACGCGAAGGGTCCAGGATCTCTCGGAGCAGCCTTTGGTGGTAGTTCCAAAAACTTAGTAGCTATATTGGTTGATACTTCTATCCAATCATTGGCTGAGCGATCAGCCCAGCAAACGAAAGTAAGTCGTCCTCGAGATTTTAAGCCTTTAAGCAAGTTAGAGAATGCTGCCACTGGATCATCAAAAAACATCAAGCCAAAGCGACTGAAAATAGCATCATAACTATCCGCCATAAAATAATGATTTTGAGCGTCAGCAAGCACAAATTCAATATTCTTGATAGAATTCTCTTTTGCTTTTTGTTTGGCACATTCAAGAATCGGTTTGGAAATATCCATACCTGTAACTGAACCTTTTTCACCTAATAAACCTGCCAGTTTGAAGCTGGTTGTAGCAGTCCCACATCCTACATCAAGTACGTTCTCTCCTTTTTTTGGAGCTAAAACCCTTAAAGCTTCATCTCCCAGAGGTCCAAACATGTCATCAATTCTTGGTCCTAAAGATACCCAAATTTTTCCTTTCTTCTCATTCCAAAATTCCTTTTGCTCTAAGTTAATTTCTTTCATCTCAATTCAGTCCTTATTAAAAAACCCAGGCTATTGTTAGAAAATTAAAGATCTAATGGGCCTTCTTTTAGAAATTGTACCGCACATTAACTATTCTCAAAAATCTCCCTATTATAGTATTTTCCTAAGTAGGAAAATAGTTTAATTAATGGGTAAGTGAGTAGGAGCATCAAATGGAATTGCATCTCTTTAGGCACGGTGAAACAGATTGGAATAAAGCTGGCAGGTTTCAGGGTCAAGATGAATCAAGACTTACGGAAAAGGGGGTTTTACAAGCAAAGAACCTAGGCAAAAAAATCGCAGGTATAGAATTCCACAAGATTTATTGTAGCCCTAGCCTGCGTACCAAACAGACTGCATCTTATATGTGGCCCAATCTACCTAATGACATAGAATACATGGATACTCTCATGGAGATAAATTTAGGTCCTTTAGAAGGACAGCTTTATCAAGATGTAGAAAAAAATGATCCTTCTTCTCATGATCATTTCTTCAATAAACCACATTTATTTAACTTAAAAGGTGCAGAGACATTTGCAAAACTAACAAACCGTGCCGTAACTACGATCACAGAGATATCCATAGAGAAAAGAAATCAAACGGTTGCAATTGTGAGTCATGGTGCTTTCATTAAAGCTTTTTTAACGAAAATAGACGGGAAAGAGATACATCAGATATGGGACCCCCCGTACATGGATAATTGTGCCCACAATATCGTGGTTTTTAAAAGCGATGATTCTTTTCAAATCATTCAAATTGCTGGTGTCAAAAGAAGCCCTTGAAGATATCTGTAACCTAAAATCTAGTTGCACTATTTTCCATATTATTTTCTTTCTAGGGAGAATTTAAGATGTCTTAGAGTGCAACCTTATGAACCTATTGGTGGTAGAAATAGATAATACCCTTGAAAACATTAACAAATTTTATTTCGCATATAGAAAAGCCTGTGGATAAATCTGGGGATATTTCTAACCAATAAATTTGTGAATTTTTCTTACTGAATTACGAAGGAATAAAATAAATTCTGAATCAAAAAGACAACCTTTTGTTTTTATTATGTATATTGCTCTTTTGTTATCTAATTATTTTTGTAGTTGCAAAGTTATGAGAAATTGATGCAAAAATAATACAGAAAGCTTTTTGTGTATAAAGTCAGTTAGTTAGAACCAATAGAGTATATAAAAAAGCTTTTCCTAGACATATTTTATCGACATCCTTACCTAGTTTTTGCTACTAATAATTTCGAATTAAGAAGGTCTTTTATGCTATTAGCAATAGATGTTGGAAATACAAATACAGTTTTTGCTATTTTTGATAAATACAAGAAATTAGCACAATGGCGATGTTCTACTTTGGAAGAAAGAACAGCTGACGAATATTTCGTGTGGCTCAAATCCCTTATGGAACTTGATAGCTATGAACCCACATCCGTTAAGGCAGTAATATTAACTTCTGTTGTCCCTCAAGTTGGTTTCAACATAAGAATACTATCAGACAGATATTTCAACTGTAGACCTTTAGTCGTCGGAAAAACAGGCTGTGATTTACCTATTGCCGTTAGAGTTGATGAAGGAACTAACGTTGGAGCAGATCGATTAGTGAATACTGCTGCGGCCTTTGACAGATATGGCGGAAATATTATAATTGTCGACTTTGGTACTGCTACAACCTTTGACGTTGTGGGTAAAGACGGGGCCTACTTAGGCGGTTCTATAGCTCCAGGGGTTAATATATCTATTAAGGCATTACATGAAACAGCGGCAGCTCTACCTTATGTCGACATCAGCAAACCAGAAAGTGTAATAGGAAAAAATACCAAAGATTGTATACAATCTGGGGTTTTTTGGGGATACATTGGCTTGATAGAAGGACTTATAAAACGGATTCGTGGGGAGAACGCGGTAAAAATGACAACTGTAGCTACTGGAGGGTTAGCTCCTCTTTTCGGTAGGGAAACAAATATTTTTGATCATATTGATCTTGATCTCACAATGCACGGTATGACTGTAATTTACAACTACAACCTAAATAAATAGTTTATGACTTAATATCAAAAAATGTTTTAAATCTTGGATTAAGTAACTAATCCACAAAATAAATAATTGCTATCGTGTTGGAAAATTAACTTGGGAAAAGAAAAGAAAATAACACTAATTATTGGTGGCGGAATAGCTGCCTATAAAAGTCTAGAGTTAATTAGACTTCTGCAAAAAGAATGCATTGAAGTTATCCCAATACTTACAAAAAGTGCCGAAAATTTTGTGACTTCTTTATCCTTAGCAGCCATTTCTAAAAAGAAGGTTTATTCTGATTTATTTGATTTAAATGATGAAACCGAAATGGGCCACATACAATTGTCCAGAGCAGCTGACTTAGTTGTAGTAGCGCCAGCCACTGCTAATTTAATTGGTAAAGTGGCAAATGGTTTAGCTGATGACCTGGCATCAACACTGATCCTCGCCACCGATAAGAAAGTCTTGTTAGCACCTTCAATGAATGTACGAATGTGGAACCATCCCGCCACCCTTTCTAATATAAAAAAATTAGGTGAATATGGTTTTCTTTTTGTAGGTCCTGACAAAGGAGATATGGCTTGTGGGGAATTTGGCCTTGGACGAATGGCAGAACCTTCTGAAATAAAAGACCAAATAATCTCAAACCTTAAAGGAAACTCTCTACTTAAGAAAAAAATCCTTGTGACTTCTGGACCCACAGTAGAACGAATTGATCCAATTAGGTTCATTTCAAATAATTCAAGTGGGCTGCAAGGAACCGCCATTGCCAATGCCTTGGTGAACCTTGGAGCCGAAGTCATTTTCGTCACAGGACCAACAAATGTTCCGCATCCAGTAGGAGCAAAAATCATCCCAATTGAATCGGCTAAAGACATGCATAAAGCCGTTTTCTCCAATGGCCCCTATGACATAGCTATTTGTGCAGCAGCTGTTTCAGATTGGTATGTTCAAAATAATAGTAATAGGAAAATTAAGAAAAAAGATGGTGCAACTTTTCCTCATATTTCCTTAAAGGAAAACCCTGACATACTTGCAGAGCTTTCAAAATCTAAAACTAGACCAAGTTTAGTTATTGGATTTGCAGCTGAAACAGAACAATTGACAAAAAATGCTACAGAAAAGTTGAAATCAAAAGGGTGTGATTTAATCATTGCAAATAAGATAGCGAAAAAAAGCTCTCCCCTCGGTGAGGAAAACAATGAAGTAACCATTATTGCCAATACCTATATTAAGAAATGGACAAAAATGAGCAAAGTTGAAATTGGTAAAAAATTAAGTCAGCTGATTATAGAATATTGCCATCAATAGATTTAGTTTTTACAAAAATCTATCATTATTGCACTTTTTACTATCATTTCTTTATTTTTCTGTCATGCTGAGTTTTGGGGGGACATATTTTGATTAATAGCACTTCAGAGGAGTCTGAAAAGCTATCTCTTGCTATATTTGCTCTTAGCGAGGTTGCTACAAAAAAAATCACAGCTGAGAAAATCTGCTTTCAAAATGAGTTAGATATATTTTGTAATGCTATTTTATCTCGGGATGATGAATTTCAGACACAGTTCATAAATGATTTATGTCATAAGCATAAGTCAACGGATCCTATTCTTGAGCAATTTATTCCTGAAGTTGCCGATAAACTCGGCCAAATGTGGAAAGATGATAAAATTTCATTTTTAGACGTCTCGTTTGGAGTCGATAGACTTCAAAAACTAGTTCGTATTTATGAGAAGAAATACCTAGGCCCGCTTTATCATGATTATAAAGGGCCTCCTATCCTTTTGATTTTACCACAATCTGAAACCCATAGCCTGGGCATAATTACGGCCTCCATTATTATGAAAAAAAATGGTGTAAACCCATTCTTAGCCTTAGGATATTCTGAAGAAAAACTAATGGACCTGATAAATTCAATAGACTTTCAATTGTTTGGTTTATCTGCATCCTGTTTTAATAGTTTGGATGAGTGTATCCAGATTGGTAAAAAATTAAGGAAAATTATCAAGCCTAAGATCCCTCTAGTGTTAGGTTATAGTCTTCAAGATTCAGTCTACAAACCAGAAATTAAGAAGATCTTCACTAAGATTACGAAAGATCCTTTAGAAGCAATAAATCTCATAAAATAACGATCTTTTATCATAGCTATTTAGGAGAGTACGTTGATTGATCTTTATACTTGGTCAACACCCAACGGTCGTAAAGTTTCCATTCTGCTGGAGGAGCTTGGTGTAGAGTATACTGTATATCCTATAGACATCGGAAAGGGGGATCAATTTTCCAAAAAATTTCAAAAAATTTCCCCTGATTATAAAATACCAGTCATTTATGATAATCAAGACCAGAGGTTTATAAGAGAGAGTGGTGCTATTTTACTTTATCTCTCCAATAAATTCGGTCAATTTACAGGAACTGCCGATTACCATTGGGATGTTATGCAATGGCTGATGTGGCAGATGAGCGCTATTGGTCCTATTTTAGGTCAAGCTCATCATTTTTTGTATTATAATAAGGGTCGTTCTGCCTATGCTGAAGATCGCTTCAAAAATGAGGCTAAAAAACTTTATGGGATTCTGGATAACCGATTAAAAAACTTCGAATACATTTCTGGGCCAGGAAAAGGCGAATACTCAATTGCCGATATCGCCTTGTGGCCTTGGATTTCAAGGTTTCAACGTCATCAAATAAATTTAGACGAGTATCCAAATGTATATCAATGGTATAGAAAAATTTCTGAACGGCCGGCTGTAATAAAAGGCTACGATATTCCACTTTTTGGAAATAAAATCCCTACCTAATTAATGAAACTTTTGCGTGAGGTTTGGGAAATGATAATCCCCGCACCAACAATCAATGCACCTAAGAAATGTAATCCATTCCACACGCCTCCTAAGGAAAGCATGATTATCATAACATAAAAGGAGACAGTATTAATATGGATAGAAGCAAGCCCTAGGCCTATTTTCTTTATGCCCGAAAGCCAAAAAAACTGAGAAACTGCCATACCCAGAATTCCATAAATCATAAGTTGACCCAATTCTATTTTCGACATGTCAAAGATTGATTGATTTTGAAACTGACCAGTAAAAAACATAATGAATGACATGATACTCATTGCGAAACATGATCCCAACATGCATATGCTCGTCTGGCCTAGTGTTGTGAGGTTTGGAAAATCAATAACATTGGCTCTCGATGCCCAAGAAAATAATATAACAGCCAATAGCACAAATAAAGCACCCCATGAGACCCTAACCATATTATCAGCACCTGCAATCACAACCATTCCACCTATAACAGCTATACTTACACCGATAACAAATTCTTTGTTCAGTTTTCGCTTATCAAGAATTACTTCTAATAATCCAGAAACAGCAGGAAAAGCCCCAGAGATAATGGTAACCGTTACAGGATCGGAGAAAACCTGGCCATAAAGTAATAAAATACTCCCGACACCAAACCCTATTCCACCAACAAAGATTCCCCACAGCCAATTTGCACCTAAAAGTGCTTTAATACCGTCAAAGTAAATCCACACTGGTATTACAAATGAAACCACTATGATATGTCTTAAGAAATTCAAATAAACTGGGTGCCAACCAGCATTTAAAAGATACTCTACAGCAACGAACCCTGATGAGAAAAACATCATCGAAAGCATGCATATGAGATTTGATTTTATTAAAGACTGATGGCCAGAAGACTGATTTTGCATAATCAGTATCCTTTTATATTAGATCGATATTAAAGCCGTTTATATTAAATTTAAAATTATTACTAGCTCTTTTAAACTACAATATTTAGGCAAGTAATTTTGAAGTAAACCTATAACCATAAATGCATAAAATTGAAATTTAATAGCATAATAATATGATCCACCATAAGGTAGTCTCATGACTACTCTCACCTTTTTCATTATTATGTTTGCAGCTTTATTACATGCTAGCTGGAATGCAGTCGTAAAAGCTGGATCTGATAAACGTCTACAAATGACTGCAATAGCGCTAGGTCACTTACCATTTGCTCCCATTGCTATTTATTTCGCACCACCATTAAATTTCGCCTGTTGGCCAAACCTTGTATTAGGAGGCATATTTCATTTTGGATATCAATATTACTTGGTACAATCATATAATAAGGGTGACTTATCCCAAGTTTATCCAATAGCAAGAGCTTCCGCACCTTTAATAGTCACCTTAATCAGTCTCTTTATACTAGATGTGGATCTTGGATTTTCAGAACTTACAGGGATATCCCTAATTGCCCTCGGTTTAATTGCAAGTAGTGGTATACACAATAAGAATATTCCCAGTTTAGCAGTCAAAAGTGCTCTAATAACTGGATGTTTTATCGCTGGCTATTCCATTGTAGATGGGTATGGAGGCAGAATTGGTGAAAGTCCGATTGCCTTTTATGGCTGGCTAACCCTAATCAATGGTCCCGTTTGGTTTGTTTATATTAGTTTTGTGTCTCCAGAATCTATTCCTAAAATGTTTGGTTCAGCGAAATGGGTTTTTTTAGGCGGTGGGTTCGCCTCTTTTTTGGCTTATTCATTAGTAATGTATGCATTTTCACAAGCACCCATAGCTATAGTTATGGCCTTACGAGAAACGTCTATTCTATTTGCCTTGTTATTGGGAATTTTTTTCCTAGAGGAAAAAATTACCTACTCAAAGTTAATTGGGGTTGCACTTACGATTTTTGGTATAATTGTACTGCGGTTACAAATTCTTGGCTGATCTTAGTGACTACAAATCTACTTGTTTCAAATTAATACATAATGCTAACAGTGTTTTTTCAATTATATCGGACCTCCAATTTTCCAATCGACCTCAACGAATTCAACATGCAAGTTTGCACTCTTGATACTTATTTATTAGGGATTACAGGATTTTACTTGAGATTTAATCTAATCATCCCGAAATGACCTTAATCGTTAATATCAGATAGAATCTAATATAATAAACAAGAACCCAGAAAGTATGGCTGCTGCCGGCACAGTAATAACCCAAGCAGCTATTATTGTAAGAAAATGTGAACGTCTAACAAGCTTACGATAAACGCGTTTTTCAGATTTTGCCTTATTTTCTTCTTGTTCTTTCAAAGCAATAATTTCTTTACTGCTGGAGGTTAAACGCCAATGAAACTCCCTGAAAAAACCCACCCCGAAAATTGCCCCTAAGGCTATATGAGTGGAACTTACTGGGAGAGCCAACCAAGAAGCAATTATAACAGTGATTGCTGCTGAAAGAGCCACGCAATATGCACGTAGGGGATTAAGTTTCGTTATTTGTTCACCTACTCTTCGGATCAATTTCGGACCAAACAATAGCAAACCAAAAGAAAGACCAAACGCACCAATTGCCATTACCCATATGGGTATTGAAACCTTTGATACAACTTCCCCTTCACCTACAGTGTGAACGATAGCCGCTAAAGGTCCTACAGCGTTTGCAACATCATTCGCACCATGGGCAAATGATAATAAAGCAGCCGCAAAAACTAAGGGAATCTTAAAAAGCGTTCGAACAGATTTCTTAGTATTATCCATCCCCTCTGATTGTTTTCGAATTAGTGGATGAACTATAAAATAGCATATGCCTAGTGTTGCTAGACCTATAAATAATGCCATCTGCAAATCGATTTTAATGACTTTTTTAACACCCTTTAAGGATAGGTAAGTTGCAAAAGCTCCGGCCATAATGGCAATCAATAAAGGCACCCATCTTCTTGCAGCCCTAATCTTATCATTCTGATCCGAAACCTGTGATTTAATAAACCATAAAAATAATGCTGCAATGAGTGCACCAAGAACTGGAGAAATAACCCAACTAGCTGCAATTTGACCCATCTTTGGCCAGTTCACTGCAGCCATGCCAGCAGCAGCCAATCCTGCACCAACAACCCCTCCAACTATAGAATGCGTCGTGGATACTGGGGCGCCAAGCCAAGTAGCGAGATTAATCCAGATTGCAGCAGACAATAAAGCTGCAAACATTGCCCAAACAAACGTAGAAGGATCAGAAACAAAACTAGGATCAATAATACCTTTAGATATAGTTCCCACTACATCACCACCGGCAATTAGTGCTCCTGCACTTTCAAAAATAGCTGCTATAATAAGCGCACCAAACATTGAAAGAGCATTTGATCCCACAGCTGGGCCTACATTATTTGCAACATCATTTGCACCAATATTCAGTGCCATGTAAGCTCCGATAGCTGCTGCAGCTATAATGATAACACTTTCTGAATTCCAACCTAGTATTAGACTCACTGATAGACCCGCTAACACTATGAAAGCTAACCCCAGAGATGGTGCCAAGAATTGCTGCTTGGTTTCCTTTGCAGCTTTCTCAAAAAAAGTTCTTGTTTTTAGGTCCCTATCGAGAGCCTTATTAATGCGGGCTTTTTTTACCATTGAAATTCTCTCCTAAAATTCAATTTTTTCCTGACAAATTTTTAATTTAATCAACAATTGAACATGAGATATAACAGCTATGTAACAGTTTTATGACAAACCATTTCTTAACAATGTCTAAACAGAATAATACTTTCTTTCCCACAATCATAACCAAATTGGATTTGACCAAGCTCTCCTACCAAATTGATCAATTACAACAACTCTAATCCAAGGGCTGTTCCTACAGCGCACCAGCTTTATTTCATTAAATTCATTATTCTGACATTCTATATATTGGGACGTGGTTGCCTTTCCACATAAAACCAATCTTTCGATAGGGGAGGATCTAACCAAAACCATATCATTTTCATACCTCAGATCATGAATTTCTGGACCCTGCGAAGAATAATAATTGCCAGCTTTTAAACTAGAAAGCAGGGCATCCGGTGAGTTTTCCAGTGCCTTAACCATTACCCACCCTCTAAAAAAATCCCTTTTCTTAAAATGAGCGTCGTCTGCAGCAGTGAGGTTACATCGTCTGTCTCTATCTAATAGCGTATCTAAAAGTGTGAATCCATCTCCACGCTCTTGCATAGCAGATCCATGGTTATAACATTCAACGGCATGAAAATTATCTATTGAAAGTGCATCTTCCAAAACAAGACCTGACCACTGAGGATGAGCTATTGATAGAAAAGCACCAGTATCAATGCATCTTTTTGCCAAATCATTTGCCGTTTCCATTCCCGGTAAAGCAGAAAAGTCAGGTGTTTTAGGTGGCTTAAAATTCAATGGCAACCCAACAGCAACCAAATGCCAAAGTTCACCATTTAGCATCGATCCTGAATGTACCTCTGCCCCAATCAAAGTAGTGAAGTTTTGATTTCGAAATTCTTTTGTATCAACGATAGGATAGTCATAACGACCCACAAGGTGGTCTGTCAGCGAAATAAAATCGTACCCAGCATTTTCATATCTTTTGCACACTTCAGAGGGGCTCAGGATGCCATCGGATTTATTAGAATGAGTATGAAGGTTACCTTTAAAAAATCTACCTTCCATAGAAAATGCTTCCGGTTGCATGAGCTCTCCTTATCACAAAATTAGTCAGAAATTAGGGCCAGATCTTCAATTAGATGCCCTAATATCGGAGTAATATTAGAATTACAATCCAAAACCCATTTAATCCATACTTCCGTCTCCATGATTCATGACAGAAATAACTACCCAAAAAGAGATCTTCCTCTCCTTTTTTTATTTGCTATTTAATGAATAACCAAAACCACGAACTGTTGTGATTAGGCTGCGGTTAGTGACTAACCTCATAGATTTTCTTAACCGACCTATGTGTACATCTACAGTCCGTGTATCTACATTTGCTGAAATGCCCCAAACCTTATCAAGGAGTTGATCCCGACTTAAGACTCTGCCAGAGTTTTTCATTAACTCTAATAATAACTTAAACTCAGTCGATCCAAGATTAATTTCATGATTATGAACCTTTACGACATGTTTTTTTAAATCGACCACTATTTCATCAACGATAACCTGGTCTTTTATTGTAATTGCGACAGGACGCCGTAGTGCTGCTCTTACACGAGCTAACAGCTCTTTAATTGAATATGGTTTTGTAATGTAATCATCAGCACCAATATCCAAACCACGAACTTTGTCTGATTCTTCTGATCTTGCTGTGAGAAGAATTATTGGAATTTCGTTAGTAGATTTAATTTTCCTTAGCTTTCTACAAACCTCTATTCCTGAAACTTTTGGAATCATCCAGTCTAACAAGATTATGTCTGGTATTGTTTCCATTGCCTGTATCAGGCCATCTTCACCATCACAAGCGATTGCCACTCTGTATCCTTCACTTTCTAGATTGTATCGAATTAATTCGGCTTGGTTAGGTTCATCTTCGATAATTAGCACTGAGGGTTTAAATAACAACTATTTTTCCTTATTTTGAAGCTTTTAAATCTTTTATCAGTGATAAAAAAATGGGATTTAAGTTATTGGCAAGTAAATATTGAAGTTAGATCCTTTACCTTTGATGCTATCAATGGAAAGTTTTCCTTTATGCCGTACTAAGATATGCTTTACAATTGCTAAACCTAAACCTGTTCCTCCCATGTCACGAGAGCGACTTCTATCAATTCTATAAAATCTTTCTGTTAATCTAGGTATTTCTTCCTGTGAAATCCCATCCCCTTTATCACTTACGGTGATCTTTAATGCTGGTCTTAAAAAAACTTCTTCTTTTTGGATGCTCTTGGCAGATATCTTAATAATGGTATTTTCTCCACTGTAGTTTATGGCATTTTCAATTAGGTTTACCATAACTCGAAACAAATTATCTTGATTTCCAGGTATTTCTGGCAACTCTTTTTCAATTTTCATTTTAAGAATTTTCCCCTGGTTCCTTGCCCTCAATTCTGTAGCTTCAAAAGCAGCCGTTATAATTTGCCCAAGGTCAACAAATCCTTTAATTTTTCTCTTTTCTTTGGCCTCAACAAGTGACAAAGATAATAGATCAGAAACCAAATTAGTCATTCGGTCTGCTTCTTTTCCAATTACATCTAAGAATTTTTCTCTCTTATCAAGGTCATCACCGGCAGGACCTTTAAGAGTTTCTACAAAACCACGAATGGATGTTAATGGTGAACGCATTTCATGACTAACATTCGAAACAAAATCTGTGCGCATCATTTTTGCTTCTGAAAGTGGTGAAAGGTCACTTAAGGTTACGATAGCCAGCTTAGTATTATCTATTTCAAGGTCCCTGATATTGACCGCAACCT
This sequence comes from uncultured Alphaproteobacteria bacterium, assembly GCA_902599445.1. Taxonomy (GTDB): domain Bacteria; phylum Pseudomonadota; class Alphaproteobacteria; order Rhodobacterales; family Rhodobacteraceae; genus CACIIZ01. The sequence continues at coordinate 55,797 of CACKFK010000004.1, read as the reverse complement.
CAGGTCCCTTATTAGTTCTATAACGCATTTTTTCAAATTCTATCTTTCCAGTTTTAATACATTGAAGAATTTGATTTGATATCCTTTTTTTTGAAAAAATTTTCTCGGCACTAGTATTGGTTTCGAGATTAGGAATAAAATTTCTAGCTGATTGATTAAAATATTTTAATCTAAGAGAATTATCAAAAACTAAAACTGGCACTCCTATGGATTCAGCAAATGTGTTAATATTCGTTACTAATTCTTTCTTCATGATTATAGAATATCATGTAGGAAAGCTTGCGCAAGAAATTGTCAAGATAGTCTGAAAACAACTTTGCTGATACTTATGATTATAAAGTATTATAATCAAAGTATTTTGTTTTTTGTCGATTTTTACAGGTAATATTATTATGAACATATTTATGAATAAAAAATATCTCGCAGAATTTCTTGGTACATTTTTCCTCCTAGCAACAGTAGTTGGATCAGGGATTATGGCAGACAGGTTGTCATCAGGAAATGAGGGGCTTGCTTTATTAGCAAATTCAATTGCAACAGGTTGTATATTATATGTAGCAATAAATATTTTTATCCCAATTTCTGGAGCCCACTTTAATCCAGTTGTATCTTTAATAATGTTACTAAAGGACAAAATAACCTATCAGCAAGCTATCATTTTTATGGCTCTACAAATTTTAGGAGGGATTTTAGGTGTTTGGGTGTCCCACTTTATTTTTGAACTTCAGATTCTGCAACTTTCATCTAACGAAAGAACAGGTATTTCTCAATATTCTTCCGAATCCTTGGCAACTTTTGGGCTTCTTCTCGTGATTATAATTGGAGACAAATATAGTCCCAATAAACTTCCATCATTAGTAGCCTTATATATTACTTCTGCGTATTGGTTTACTTCCTCAACTAGCTTTGCAAATCCTGCAGTTACTATAGCTAGAACTTTGAGTGATACATTTTCTGGAATTAATTATGCCGACACGATTCCTTTTATAATTTTTCAAATATTAGGTGGTCTATTAGCTTTATGGATAACAAACTTTCTTATAGAAAAAGAATAAAGGCCTTTGGCCAAGATCATTAATATTTATAATTTTAAATCATTATACACTGGGCATTAAAATTGTTTAGAGTTTCAATAAATGTAATCTTTTTTGAATTTCTTAAACTGGGCCTTTATTCGTTTGGGGGACCTACCGCTCATGTAGGGTTTTTTAGGCAAAAATTTGTCCTAAAAGAAAAATGGTTAACAGAAAATCAGTACATGGAAATCGTTTCCATATGTCAATTCCTGCCGGGACCTACTTCCAGCCAAATAGGCTATACCATTGGTCTATTAAAAGGTGGTAGCAAAGGCGGTTTGGCTGCTTGGTTAGGCTTTACCCTCCCTTCTACTCTTTTAATGATTTTAGGGGCATTTTTTTTAATTGAAATAACAAACATATTGAGTGAAGAAAGCCTCTATGGATTACTACAAGGTTTTGCTAGTGTGGCCACTCCAGTTGTTGCTATGGCTCTCTTAAGTATGCAAAAAGCATTCTGTTTTAGCTTCAAGAGAATTCTAATTACACTTTTTTCCACTTCCTTTTTATTTTTTTTTGAATTTCCCATGGAACAAGTTTTCATAATTTCATTAGGTTTCATTATTGGAATTTACCTAAAATTAGGTTCAAAAAAGTCAGATCAAGTTGACTATCTTCAGAGTAAAAATAATAACCTATTAATAGCAGCTTCTTTGGTGCTTTTTGTTTCATTTATCATTTTAGTTATTTTACCAATCATTATTCCAAGTGAGAAAAACACTGTTTTGAATTATCTTGCAGGTTTTTACAAAAGCGGTGCTCTAGTTTTTGGAGGAGGGCATGTCGTATTACCTTTCTTAGAAAAAGCATTTGTTCAAACAGGTTTCATATCAGAAGAAATGTTTGTTGGTGGTTATGGAATGGTTCAAGGAGTCCCAGGGCCTTTATTTAGTTTTGCAGCCTACCTGGGTGCAATCCTAGGGCTTTCATCAGGTAATGCCCTCATTGGAGTAGCATTTGGCCTTATCTGTGTATCTATTATTTTCTTACCAGGTTTGGTTATCATGCCAATAGTTCTGAATTACTGGTCCCATATTAAAACTATAACTTGGATAAGAGATGGCCTAGGTGGGGTAAATGCATCTGTTGTAGGCCTTCTCCTTTCCGTGTTTTTAAATCCAATGTTAATGAACTATCTTGCAAATCCAAAAGGTCTAATTTTAGGGTTTCTTAGTTGTATTTTTATATTTTTTTCAAAAATGCCAACTTGGTTAATTGTAATGATAATGGGACCTGTAGGATTAACAATATATTCTTTTTATTAACCAAAGTTCCAATAAAAGATTTTTTATGAACATTTTTCCGTTTTAATATAATGATTAGAATTAATTCTTTTCCTGGTCCATAGAGCACGACTATTCGATTATAAATACGGGTTAAATTAATGCTAAAAAATAACTATTCTATTACCTGGTTACCTATTGGGAGAGAAAGCAAATTGTTTGGGTTAAGCCATTGTCCAGGAAAAAATTTTAATCCCCGTGTGAGGTTAAATACGCTTGAAAAAGATGGCGAGTTTATAAAATCAAATGGTGTTAAAGTGATAGTTTCTTTGCTCACGGATCAAGAGATAAAAAACCTTGGTATAAAAAATTTTGACTCCATTTGGACTCAATTAGATATAGAGCATATAAAATTCCCTATAAGAGATCTAAGCAGTCCCAATAAAAGTCAGCTAAGCGACTTTGACGGACTGATCAAAACTATTTTATCATATGTACATCAATATAAACCCGTCTTAATACACTGCAACGCTGGTCTGGGTCGTTCAGGATTGGTAGCCGCAGTGGTATGCAAGGAACTAAAAATACCAAATGTAATTGATTTTGTACGATCTTATAGAAAAGGGACGATAGAGACTGAAGAGCAGGAAAGTTTTATAAATAATTGGGAATCAATGACAGGATTTTCCCAAGGCCTTTAGACGCCAGTAGTTATATGGTAAAGGAGTTAAGAAACCCGCTATTAGCATTATGGGTATTACCCAAATCACTAATTTAGCCTCTCCTACAAGAATAAAATCTACTAGGTTCATACTCACTTCCATACTGACCATAGATATTAGAGACATTCCAAGGCTTGTTTTAATTGCATCGCTTAATGGCATTTGACGACATAGAATTATGGTCTCTAATATTACTGAAGTAATAATACCGTTAATAATTGCTAAGGAAAAGATTGCCAAAGGTGGCCAAGGAATTTCAGTAAATTGAAAGAATGCTATTGTGCCAAAATCACCAATAGCGCAACCTATCAAACACCATAAAGTATTATAGCTGGCGGTCATCCAGGTTTTTTTACATTTCCAAGAAAAATCTGCCTTTGACTTAATAGAAGCTGAAATCATTTGACCCAAACCCTTTCACTGTCTTATATAAAGTCTCCCGTAAGTGGAAGGTCAAGAGGTTTAAAAAATGAATATAGGTACTGCTGCCAAGAAATCCGGGCTGTCTGTAAAAACAGTTCGTTTTTATTCAAATATTGGGCTTATTTCGCCTGATAAAAGTTCTGATTCAAACTATAGAATTTACTCAAATCAGGATGTGGAAAAATTATTATTTGTTGGTAAAGCAAGAAAATTTGATTTTTCTATCGAAGAATGTCGTGAGTTACTGAGTCTTTATGAAAATAAAGACAGACCGAGCAGTGAAGTGAAGAAAATCACCCTCAAGAAAATTAAAGAAATAGAACACAGAATGTCAGAATTAGACTCGCTCAGGACCGAACTCAAAAGAGTTTCAAAAAACTGTCATGGAGATCAAAGACCTGATTGCCCTATTATCGGTTTTCTGGCTGAAAAAAATAGGAATTAAAAATTATAGAAGTTATATCCCCTCTAAAACGATAAAATTTCCTACTGAATTCTCTAACCTAATCTTTGCTACTTCCTTGTATTCAGGACTTTCCAGCCATTCTCTTACTATTTTCATGCTAGAAAACTTAATCAAAACAATTCTTGTAGGTTTCCATAGGTCATCTAGCACAACATCCATTTTGCCCCCCCTAGTAAGATACTCACCACCAAACTTCTCGATTAAAGGTTTAGCAAGACCTTTATATCTCTCATAATTTTCGGAGTTCGTGATCTTCACATCTACCAAAACATAAGCTGGTTTTTCATCTGACATTTCAAGCCTCGATTTTCTTTTGTTGCAAAGTATTTTGTCTAAATCTATTTTGCTATCTATACATTAGAATTCAACAAGATTCTTTTATTTCACGACCTTTATTTTTAAATTACATACAAACAAATGATAGACCTCCGAAGCGACACTGTTACCAAACCATGTCAAGGTATGAAAAAAGCTATGTATGATGCTGAGGTAGGTGATGATTGTTATGGTGATGATCCCACGATTAATGAATTAGAGCATGAAGTAGCGCAACTACTAGGCAAAGAAAAAGCTGTATTCATGACGAGCGCGACCCAAAGCAATTTGTCTGCTGTGTTATCTCATTGCGGAAGAGGTGAAGAGATAATCGTGGGTTTTCCTTATCATATAGCCCAGGACGAAGCAGCCGGAGCCTCGGTCCTTGGCGGCGTTGCTATGACGACACTTGAAGTGAATGATGATGGATCAGTTCCAGAAGGATCTATTAAAAAAGCTGTTAAACCAGAAGATTTACATTGTCCTATTTCAAAACTTTTTTGTATGGAAAACACATGTTCTGGAAAAGCTATAGATTTAAGAAAATTACAAACAAACAGGTCAGAAGCAAAAGAGCTTGATCTAAAGGTTCATTTAGATGGAGCTAGATTTTTTAATGCGGTGGAAGATTTAAAGTGTAACCCAAAAGATTTAGCTGGCTGCGCAGATAGTGTATCTATTTGTTTTTCTAAAGGTCTGGGTGCTCCAGCGGGTTCAATACTTTGCTTTCCTAAAGATATGGAACAAAAAGTACGTAGACAAAGAAAAATACTCGGTGGGGCTTTGAGACAAGCTGGCGTTCTTGGTGCCGCATGTAGGTATGCTTTAGAGAACAATATAGAGAGACTTAAAGAAGATCATGAAAGAGCTCAATATCTGGCCAAAGCCCTTAGGCCATTTCACAAAAACGGAAATGGAACAGAATTACAAAGCCAAACTAACATGGTGTTTTTCGAACCTATCGAAAATAACAACAAGGATCTGGTTTCTTTTCTTAAAGAAAGAAAGATTATAATTTCTAAACCTGAACCTAAAACTAGGTTGGTTATGCACTTGGATATTTCTGACGAATTTTTAAATACATTTATTAAAGCTATTGAAGAATTCTATAGCACGTAATTCTGCTGAGAAATGGATTACTGCTTTGAAAAATAATCCTCACACTTTCCTTCACGATAAACATCTGCAGTACAGCAGTGAAGACCTCCTCCAAAAGCGTAGGCATCCCTCAATTCGACTTCAATGACTTCCATTCCTAATTTGTCTAATTGTTCTGCTTGATACACTTCTGATTTCTCAACACAAACCGTCTTCGGATCTAATACTAAGACGTTCATACTTAGCCAAACCGATGAATAGCAAAGCGCTGGTGGAGAATTATGTGCCGGTGGGGCGGCATCTACAATTTCCCAATTATTTTGAGTAAACAACTTTCTTTGTTCCGCTGGTAAGGGTCTTTTCGGATTGTTTAGAATCAAACCTGGCTTAATGGGAGTAAACGTAGCATCGATATGAATTGGATATGGATCACCCGGAAAATTAACTGCATGCACTCTGTGATCAGAGAAATGTCTTCGCAACCATTCAATCCCTTTAAGATTTGTAGTGAAACCATGCTGAACAACTAAATCTTTTCCGAACCTAAGAACATCTGCTGCATCAAATAATGGTTCTTCCTCTGTAGTTACAAAGAACTTTCTTGCTGTCCACTCAAGCCTCTTTTGCTCTCCAATTTTATCGGAAAGGTAGTCAGAGTGATAATCAGCATCGGTTAAACGCGGTTTAGGTGCAGATTCATGTCGAAAGTTTGGATCTTCCTCCCAATAATGTTTAAGCAAAGGACGATAACTCAAATATTCAAACCACCTGCATCTATAAGACATTGTTGCTTCCAATATTTCAGATCCAACCGTCAGCAAAACGTCCCTTGGTGGCATGCATCCAAATTGACTTTCAGTACTAAAGTCCGGCGTCGTAACAGGTAGAGAAAAATCTGTTGGGATAGGCCGATCTACTCTTAGACCTCTTCCTTCTAACATAGTGGCAAAGTTGTCTAGAAGCTCGTTACCCTTATCAATTGTTTCTTGGGGTCTTTTACCCCATTGCCCTCGCATGTCACTGTCTTCTGGAACTTTTCCATCGAGAGCTGGTTCAGGGGGAGGTATGTGACAATTATCTGCTCGCCCTACAATGACATGCTTTAATGGGTCCCATTCATTCCAACTATTCACTACAACTTTGTTCTCTTTTGTTGGCATGATGCTTCCTCCCTATAGAATTCATGTACTCGGCCTTTTTGAGCTTGAAAATATCTGTCGTCAAGGAAATCTGAATTTTTCATGAAAGAATTTTAGTTCTTTTGTTGCAAACTCATTAGATGCCTACCCCACATCTGTAGAATCTTAATTGGGAATTAAAGTTTAATCATAAATGTTTGCTTGTTTTTTTTAAATCGTAAGACTATTGTCCGCATTTGGGATCCTTGTATCTCATTCATAAAATAAAATCATATTTAGGAGGGAAAAATATGATCAAAATGTTAAGATCAGTTGCAGCCGGTGCAGTTCTATCGCTTGGTGCAGCAACAAGCCTATTTTCTGCAGAATGTATTGCTCCAGCTAACCCTGGTGGTGGTTGGGATTTTACCTGCCGAACGATAACAAAAATCATGTATGACATTGGTGCCGTTGACTCACCTATTCAAGTAACAAATATGGCTGGTGGCGGTGGCGGCCTTGCCTATGGTCATGTCGTCAATGAGAGAAATACTGATGATGACCTTATTGTTGCAGCCTCTTCAGCTACTGCAACAAGGCTTGCACAAAATGCCTACTCAGGTATGACCTATGACCAAGTACGGTTTCTTGGAGCCATTGGTGCTGATCCAGGCGTAATAGTTGTTGCCGCGGATTCTCCTTACAAAAACTTGAATGATTTGTTAGATGCTGTCATTTCTGACCCTGCTAACCACGCTTTTGCAGGTGGTTCAGCTGCAGGAGGCTTTGACCATCTAAAAGTTCTTATGGCTTTAGGGAAAAAAGGCTTCACAGATATTTCGAAAGTTAAGTACATCGGTGTAGACGGTGATGCTGATGCTATTACCCAAACTGTAGGTGGTTTTACTGCTGCAATGACAGGAGATATATCTGGTGTTGTAGGCTTTATTAAATCAGGCGATGTAAGGGTCCTAGCATCTTTTACAGACGAAAGAATTCCTGGCTTTGAGGATATTCCTACTGCAAAAGAGCAAGGTATAGATGTTGTGGCTGTTAATTGGAGAGGTTTGTACACTCCAAAAGGTGCTTCTGATGCGTCCTACAAAAAATGGACTGATGCTCTGAGAAAAGTTGGAGATTCAGCCGAGTGGGCAGAAGCTATGGCAGCAAACGGATTAGCTCCTTTTAATAAAGTTGGTGCTAACTTTGCGGATTACGTTGTTGGCGTCATGGCAGAAGTCCAAGCTCTTTCAAAAGAACTTGGCGTAATGAAATAGTGTCTGACCGAATATTCGGTTTGATATTAACTGCGCTAGCACTGGCATTATTTGCCAGTGCTACGCAACTAGAGTCTCCATTTTTTGCCGATCCAGTGGGACCAAAAACCTTTCCTATGTTAATTGCCGGTGCAGCATTGCTTTCTGCATTAGTAATGATTTCTCTTCCTGATCAGGAACCTAACTGGCCAAATTTTCTTACATTAAAAAAATTAGGTTTGGCATTACTAGTCTTAGTTTTTTATGCTTTAACCTTAAAGCCTTTAGGTTTTCTATTACCAACAGCTTTAGCCTCTGCAATACTTTCTTTTCAAATTTCCCCAAAATTGGTTGGATCAGTTGCTACTGGCATAGGCCTTTCAGCAGGCCTCTTCTTTATATTTAAATTTGGATTAGGACTAAGTTTGTTTCCGTTTCCACGAGTATTATTTGGATAAAAAATATGGAAATAATCGATAACTTAATCCTTGGTTTTAGTGTAGCTCTGACAATAACTACTTTGAGTCTAGCTATAGCTGGATGTGTTCTTGGAACAATCATAGGCGCTTTGCCGGGCCTGGGTCCTTCAAATGGTGTTGCTATACTAATACCACTTGCCTTTTCACTGGAATTGGATGCAACCCAAGCTCTAGTCTTGATGACTAGTGTTTATTATGGAGCTATGTATGGTGGCCGGATTTCATCCATACTGCTAAATATTCCAGGGGATGAACCTGCCATGATGACCACTCTTGATGGTTATCCTATGGCCAAAAAAGGCCGCGCTGGTGATGCCTTAGTCTTATCAGGTGTAGCCTCTTTCGTCGGGGCCTTTCTCGCAACTATTGGCCTAATGTTATTAGCACCAATTTTAGCTCGAGTTGCATTTTATTTTGGTCCAGCTGAATATTTCGCCTTATATTTGCTCGCTTTTTGTACACTGGGAGGGATTGGCGCCGAAAACCAAGCAAAATCTGCCATAGCAGTCTGCCTAGGCCTAGGCATCTCAATGATTGGAGTAGATAACTCCACTGGTATGACAAGATTTACCGGTGGAAATCTTCATCTTTACGATGGTGTTGATTTTCTAGTTGCAATTGTCGGACTCTTCGCGGTCACTGAAATCTTTGTTTTCATTGAAAGTAGGGGAAGAGATTCTGCTATAGGAGTGAAGCTAGGAAGAATATCCATCCCTTTTCGAGATATATTTAACACTAGATGGACCATGCTGAGAGGAACAATCGTTGGTTTTTTTGCCGGTGTACTTCCGGGAGCAGGAGCTTCTTTGGGAAGCTTTCTTGCCTATATGAGTGAAAAGTCCTTGGCTAAAAATAAAGATACTTTTGGTACTGGGGATGTCCGAGGCGTGGCAGCCCCTGAAGCTGGGAACAATGCTGCTGCAGGAGGTGCTCTTGTGCCAATGCTAACATTAGGAGTTCCAGGATCAGGCACAACTGCCGTTTTACTTGCGCTATTAATGACATTAAACATCACTCCTGGGCCACTTCTTTTTAATGAAAGACCAGAAGTGGTTTGGGGCTTGATTGCCACTCTTCTGATAGCTAACTTTGTGTTACTCATTTTAAATGTTCCTTTGGTAAAGTTGTTTACTAAGATTTTACAGGTTCCTGCATCTTTCTTACTTCCTGGTGTAGCCATGATATCTTTTGTTGGTATTTACTCTCTTTCTGGAAGTCATTTTGATCTTTTATTAATGACTGGCTTTGGTGTTTTAGGATTTACACTGAGAAAGTTAAAAATTCCTGCCGTTCCTGTTATTCTGGGAATATTACTTGGCGGTCATATGGAAGTAAGCCTGCGCCGAGCCATGGTATTATCAGATGGCGATTGGACTTACTTATTTCACTCGTACATTTCCATTGGCCTCTGGATTGCTGCCATTGTAGGCTTTGTGGCTCCTATTTTTTTGAGATCTTATTTAAAGAAACCAGATTTTCCTGGGAAAGAATATGATAGCTAAAGTACTTATCCCTTCTGGAGCTTTGGGGATAACTTATAGCAAGGAAGCTTTAAAAGAGGGTTTGAAGGAAAGTCCTGACATTATAGCAATTGATGGCGGTTCTACGGACTCCGGACCTGCTTACCTGGGCCAAGGAGTTTCAAAATATTCCAGAGCGACGACCAAGTCCGAATGGAAAGCATTAATGGAAGCAAGAGACTCACTAAAAATTCCATTATTGATTGGTAGCGCTGGAACATGCGGTACAAATGCGTCAGTTGATTGGTTTCTTAAAATAACACAAGAGCTGGCAAAGGAACTCGGACAAAAACCCAAAATAGCTGTTTTAAAATGTTCTCAATCTAAAACAAGGGTTGGAGATGCTTTTAAAAAAGGCAAAATAAGATCCCTTCCATTTGCTCCACCTATTTCTGAGGAATTAATTGATAGTTGTACAAACATCGTTGGGTTGGCAGGAGTTGAACAAATCACATCCGCCATCGATACGGGGGCGGATATAATAATAGCTGGTCGATCCACTGATGCTTCTCTGATAGCCAGCTACCCTATTCTAAAAGGAGTTGAAAAAGGCATAGCTTGGCATGGAGGTAAAATTGGCGAATGTGGAGCATTCTGCACTACTAAACCCAAAACAGGAGTAGTTTTGCTTTCTTTCGAAAAAACAGGGTTCCTTGTGGAACCTATGGAAAAGAATTCGCAAGCCACTCCTGATTCAGTTGCAGCTCATATGGTGTATGAAAATGCAGACCCATTTCTTTTGAGAGAACCTGGTGGTCTTTTAGACGTCAAAGATGCTTCTTATGAAAAGAAAACCGAACGTTCCGTGTATGTCAAAGGCTCCAGATGGGTAGAAGACCTGAATTATACCATCAAATTAGAGGGCGCCCACATCGCGGGCTTTCAAAATATTTCCATTGTTTTGATAAGGGACAAAAAATACGTTGAAAACATAGACTCCTGGATAAACCAAATTCTGGAAAAAGCTACTGCTTTGATCTCTCAAACCCTGGGTTTAGATGAGACAAAATACGAAATCCAAACAAGACTAATTGGAAAAAATGCAACACTAGGTAGCTTAGAAACTAATAAAAATATTCCTTTTGAAATTGGTGTTTTGGGTATTGTTACTGCTGACCACCAGAATGATGCAGAAGAAATTGCAAAAATTCTTAACCCTTTGTTTTTGCATCACTCAATTTTTGAAGAAGGAGAGCTTCCAACATTCGCCTTTCCGTTTTCTCCTCCCTCATTCAATGTCGGTCCTAAATATGAGTTTTGCCTCAACCATACTATCGAGTTAAAGGATCCCATGGACATATTTCATTTAGAAGAATATTGAATGAAAACGTTAGGCGATATTACAAAAAAAATAAGAAGTAAAAATGCTGGACCTTTTACTCTTACCATAGATATTTTCTGTTTTGATAAAGAAGGGTACCAGAAAATCATAGAAATTCTAACTCTTAAAAAAATTTCGAATTTATACAAAGTATCACAGGACAGAATCAAAATTTTTTTTATTCCCAAACTTCAAATCGTTAAAATAACTCTGCCCAGGCCTGAAACTCAAGGATCTTCCCTTGATAGAGATTTACACGGTGCATCTTACAGCATCATTATTGAGGAATTATCAATTCGTTGAAAATTGAGTCATTAAGAAAATTGTCTTTTGCCAAGATCTTCCATTCCCTCTGGCTTGGTCCTCTTGGAGCTATACTAGCCTGGTCCATAAGTGCGCCAGCCCCCTTCTTAACTGGACCAACGACTGTTTGCTCCTTAGCTGCCTTGTTAGGATTGAAATTCATTGTTCCTGAAGCAATAAAAAATTTTAGCTTTGTGGTTATTGGTTTAACCATTGGATCAAACGTGACTCCTGAAACTCTTATTCAAGCATCCAAGTGGCCATTTAGCATAATTTGCATGCTAACTTCGGTTGTTCTAATAACCATTCTTGGGAGATATATTTTAGTTAATTTACTCTCGATGGATAGAGAATCTTCAATCTTAGCTTCTTCCCCTGGCCACTTGAGCTTCGTATTAAGCATCAGTAGTGATCTTAAAAGGGAAACAGCAAAAATAACCGTAATTCAAAATACAAGAGTCCTTATTCTTGTCTTGTTGACCCCTTTGGTAGTAACGCTGATGAAGGAAGATGCTAATCTAAATCTCATTGTACATACAAGCGTGCTGTTATCCCTTTTTGAAATGTTTATCCTCATAGTTGTTTCTGTTTTTTGTGGATTTCTGATCGGAAAAACAAAAATACCTGCCCCTTTTTTAATTGCAGGAATGTTTTGTTCAACAATCAGTAACGGAAGTGGCTTGACATCCGGAGAAGTCTCCACTGTCTTTTCTACAACAGCGTTTATAATTTTAGGAACATTGATAGGGACTAGGTTCGTGTCCGTCAATATTTTCCAGCTACGTTCCTCCTTCTTTGGTGGTGTCTTGCAAACCCTTGTTGGTGCATTCTTTGTTTTTCTCTTTGCTTATATCACCCATAAGGCCACAGGCTTGAATTTTGTTGACACTATAATAGCATTCGCTCCTGGAGGTCTGGAAGCAATGGTAGCTATGGGCGCATTAGTTCAAGCTGATCCAACTTATATTGCAATTCATCATATAGCCCGAATATTTTTCTTAAGTTTTCTCGTGCCCTTTTTGATTTATAGGCAAGACCTCCGCTAGGCCATTCATAAACCATCCAAATCGTTACAGACCTTGCTATGATTTCGGGATTACATTTTTATCATTATTTTTGTTGATTAATATTAATAATATTAAGGAAAGAAAATGGTCTTTGATTCAGGCAACCAACGATCATATTTTTTTTGGATATTGAGAAAAAGTTCGGAACTAAGAAAATCATTTAGCCAAGCTACCACTTTTGGCCAAGATTGATGATCAAACCATAATTTATCAATAAAGGCAAATTGCCTTACAAAAGGGAGTATAGCCATGTCTGCTAAAGAGGGTTGATCCCCAAACAAGAAACTTCCAGCCATTTTTTTCTCTAATTCACTAATAAATTCAGAAGCAATCTCTCTATTCTTAATAGGATCTTCGTTTGGGTATCTCGAGTGATACTTTGTTCTATCCAGAGCCAATTTAAAGGGTCCATCATTCTGACTGATAAAGTCATACCCTAGCTTTGGCATTTTTAACCATTGGTATGGATCATTTAGCTTCAAAGCCCAAATCATAATGTCCAGACTTTCATCGATGTTCTCTTGGTTTGTTACCAAACAAGGTACTGTAGCTGATTTAGAAGATTTTAGGAATTCTTGTGGTTTTTCTCTTAAGTAAACCTCTCTTATTTCAACTCTTTGATTAGATACTAGTAGACTGAGGCGCGCACGCATTGCATATGGGCATCTCCTGAAGGAATACAAAATTGGATGATCTAACTCTTTCATTTCCATGGACGCTACGACACCTTTGACTTAAGAATTTTGATCTGACTATTATGTGCCAATCGTTTTATAACTTTTTCTAAATATTGCAAAGATTGAACAATGAAAACAAGAATCACAGAACTTCTCAATATACAGTATCCAATCATTCAAGGTGGAATGCATTATGTAGGTTTTGCTGAATTAGCTGCGGCAGTTTCTGAAGCAGGAGGGTTAGGGACTATTACGGCGCTAACCCAACCTAGTCCTGATAAGTTGAATGAGGAAATAGCCAAATGCAAAAAGCTTACAAAAAAACCAATTGCCGTAAATTTAACTTTCTTACCAAGTTTAGCTTCACCCGACTATCCTAGATACATTGAAGCTATAATTGATAATGGGATAAAAATTGTGGAAACAGCTGGAAGAAATCCAGAGAAATATGTACCTCAGTTAAAAGATGCAAAGATAAAAATTATACATAAATGTACTTCAGTTAGACATGCATTAAAGGCCCAGAAAATTGGCTTGGATGCAATATCAATTGATGGTTTTGAATGTGGTGGACACCCAGGGGAGGATGATATTCCGAATATGATTTTGATTCCAAGAGCTGCCGAAGAGTTACAAATTCCTATAATAGCATCTGGTGGCATGGCTGATGGCAGATCTCTAATAGCTGCACTGTCTTTAGGAGCAGACGGAATCAATATGGGTACAAGAATGATGATGACTAAAGAGTCCCCAGCTCACCAAAATGTGAAAGATGCTATATTAAAAGCGACTGAATTGGATACTGCGCTTATTATGAGAAATTTAAGAAATACTGAGAGAGTACTAAAAAACCCAGCTGTTAATCATGTTTTGGCAATTGAGAAAGAAAAAGGCAGTAGTCTGTCATTTGAAGACATTCAAAAAGAGGTGGTTGGGGTATATCCAAAAGTTATGATTGATGGAGAAGCCGATACTGGTGCCTGGTCCTGTGGAATGGTCGCTGGTTTAATAAGAGACATACCGAGCGTTAAAGAACTTGTTGAGAGGACCATGGCGGAAGCTAAGTCAATAATTAAGTATCGCTTGAGCCAATTTGGATAAAAAATTTAATCACTAATGATTACGGACGCTATATAAATAGACTGGTAGCTACAGAAATAATTTCAGCGCTGCATATTTTTCTTATCTCTCACTATAAAAAATAAAAAAGATTTCTTTAGCAACGGGAATACGTTTCAAATATTTGTTGATAATTCTTATGGAAACTTTTTTCTTTTTTTAGAGCCATATTGATGGTTTGGCTTTTTAGGTTGCTTGATTCTTGATTTAGTGTAAGGCACAATCATATTAGAATATAGCTGCTCTTAGCTTGTTCATTTTGATGCATAACTTACCGAAAGGAATTTGTCGTTTGACTAAACCCATTTCATTGAGCACCTCAAGTTTTTTCGAGGGTCAAATAGGTAGTAAAATAGGAACCCTTTCTTGTGGAGGATTAAGTGGAACTTATGAAATTACAGATGCAACTTGGAAGAATAATGGAAGCCCAATAGGATTTGTTATCAAAGGAAATGATCTCTACTTTGCTGAAGGCTGGATGTTTGATTATGAAGGGGGTTGGGTACAAAAAGGTGATTATTTTAGCACCTGGTGGGCATTAGGTAATTCATTAAATATTAAATTCACTTCAGACAGCGGCACTGTTGTTCAAAATGAAATAAAGATTGCTATAACGGACGTTAACGAAAAGGTCACTGTAACCCCTCATAAAGTTTATAAAGATGTATATGGAGCTTCAATTGCAGACCTTTCTGCTGACTGGAATTTTTTCTCCCAGCTAACGATGGGCTATCATAATTCTCACACATTTTTCGAAATCGATCCTTCTGGGAAAAAACTTAAATTAAAGGACACCTATTATTTTAACGGGACATCCTTTATCGATACGGATGGTAACACTACTGCCTTGGCTGACTTGGCTGGTGGTAAAACTTTTGTCGTGGATAAGAGTGCTTCCTCAACTTCAGATTTCAAAATAGATGGCGCAGATGACCCAACCCTGACGCTCTTTCGTGGCAAAACCTATACATTTGATATGTCAGGAAGCGGTCATCCTTTTTATTTAAAATCCACCTCTTCAACAAATGGAACTAATGACGAATATAAAACAGGCGTTGTTCGAAATGGAAGCAGCGGGAGTTCCAATGATGGAGATAGTTTAGTATTCACAGTTCCACTCGATGCCCCAGACACCCTATGGTATCAGTGTTCCACCCATGACAGTATGCTTGGAAAACTCACTATTCTAGATGCAGATGTTCGCCTCAATGTCCTTGGTGGGCAAACAATACCTAGTAAGGATTCCAATCATGGCGATACTGTCATTAGTGTAAATGACTTAACCACCAAATTTTTTAATAGTGGCAATGTTGATGAAAAAGCTAACCAACCAATCATTTCTATAAGCAATACTGAAATCCTGGAATCAATTTCAGGTGTTAAGATTGGAACTTTATCCGCTGTAGACAAAACCGGTACATTTTCCCTACCAAACTCTAATAATGCACTCACCATAATCAACGATGAACTATATTTGACCGATGGATACCTACTAGATCATGAAACAGGTAAGGTTTTAAACAATACTACCGGTTCTTGGGGCGACGGCAGTTGGAATGCCAATATTACCATTAATTTCCAGTCCAATAATTTTAATGGGGATACAGTAAAAAGTGTTAAACACCTCATTGATAATGCATCCCAGCCTGTGACCAATACGATTAAGTTGAGCACGGTATCGGTAAAGGAGGGTCAGCCTGGAGTTAAGATTGGTACTTTATCCTGTGGGAACCTTACCGGTACTTACTCTTTGGATGCCACGACTTCTAATTGGAAAAACTATTTTGAAATCAAGGGGAATGATCTTTACATCAAAGAAGGTTACATGTTCGATCATGAGCTTTATGGTATGGTTGCAGATACCTATAATGGTTCCTGGGCCTGGACTTGGGGAAATAGTAATCTTTCTATTAGGCTCACCCCTAGTGATGGTTCGGCTGCAATCGAAAACTCTATCAGCCTCGGTATAACAAATGTTGATGAAACAGTTTCTGTTACTCCTCAGACTATCTATAAAAATGTCTTTGGGGCTACCATTGGTACAATTAATTCTAATTGGAATGATTTTTCCCGCATCATTGTAAAACAACATACATTTTTTGAACAATCTGAAGAGTATGAACAAACTTTTCAAGTTGGAAATGATATTTCCCTTACAAAAGGACCTCCTATGGGATCTTGGTGGAAGGCCGAGATCATAAGTAACTATGGATCTGATGGGAATCTACAATATAGGTTACTTGGAGAGGATGGCAGTTGGGGGGATCCAACCAACCTATGGAACGGTTGGAATTGGTATTTACTTGATAACGGTATTTATAAAATAGAAGATAGAGATGGGAATTTTATCAGCGAAATAACCGGTGGTGGCAATCGTTATGTTGTTGATGCTAACGGTACTATTCACAAATATGTGAACAAAGGTAACCAACTTAAGCTTAGAGACAATTATAAATTTGATGGGACATCCTTTATCGATACGGATGGAAACACTACTGCCTTGGCTGACTTGGCTGGTGGTAAAACTTTTGCCGTGAATAAGAGTGATTCCTCAACTTCAGATTATAAAATAGATGGCGCAAATGACCCAACCCTGACGCTCTTTCGTGGCAAAACTTATACATTTGAAATGTCAGGAAGCGGTCATCCCTTTTATTTAAAATCCACCTCTTCAACAAGCGGAACTAATGACGAATATACAACAGGCGTTGTTCGAAATGGAAGCAGCGGGAGTTCCAATGATGGAGATAGTTTAGTATTCACAGTTCCACTCGATGCTCCAGACACCCTATGGTATCAGTGTTCTTCCCATGCCGGTATGCTTGGAAAACTCACTATTCTAGATGCAGATGTTCGCATTAGTGTCAGAGGTGGATTAACTACGGAAAGTGTTTCAGCAACAAAAGGTGATACCCTTATCACTGTTACTGATCTCACTAATAACTTCTTTAAAACAGGAAATACTGATGTAGCAGGTAATGAACCTACTATTAAGATTAGTAATACGGCAATTCTTGAGGCTTTGCCTGGGGTAAAAATAGGAACCCTATCTGCAGGAGATAAAACGGGAACTTTTTCACTGACCAATTCAGAAAGTTACCTCACCATTAGTGGTAATGAATTAAAGCTAACTGATGGCTTTGTCTTAGATTACGAAAGTGGCAAGGTATTTGATGGTAGTTCGGGTTCATGGAATCCGTCCAATCCCATTTCCTGGAATAACAGTATTGGCATAACCTTAACTGAGAGCAATGATAAGGTCACCACAGGAACCATTACAACGAGTATTGTTAATCTTGACGAAACCATTACTGTCTCCCCAGTGTCTTTAACACTCAATGAGTTTGGTGGGACTGTTGCCTTACTATCAACTAACTCCGTGCAACTCACTGATATTATCTTAGGTTATCAAAACACTCATGATTACTTTGAGATTGTCGGTAATAAACTGAAACTCAAAAACACCTATAGCTATGACGGTTCCGTTATCAAGCATAATTCGGGTAGTTCTCATGACATTAAGCAGTTGGCTCATGTTAAACTTGCAATAAATGGAAGTGTGACCACGCCAGAGAATGCACCCACTACCTCTCAAAAAACATTCACAACGAGTATCTTTGATCTAAATGAGACTCTTACGGTTGATCCCAAGGCCTTTTTTACTGGTCATTATGGTGAGGCCATTGCTACAGTTACGCCCAATGCAACCAATTATTTTAAGGAAGCAACGCTTTCTTCAGATACCTTTTTCGAATATGTGAATGGAGAATTAAAACTCAAAAGTGATTATCAATACATCGAAGGTAAGCTCAAAGATAAAAACGGGAATGAGTACGACATTAATCATCTAAATACACTAACCCTCACACCCAGCGGTTCTCTTGTGACTTCTAATGCGACCACCAGCAATGTTGTTTCCATCAATAAAACCATTACCGCTTCTGATCTCAATAATAAGTACTTGAATAGTTTCAACAGTTTGGAAGCTATAAATAGTACGTTCACTACAATTGTTGGGGATGGAAATAAAGATAATAGAATTGACGTGGTTATCCTTGGTGATGGGTACACTGCTAATGAGCTTAATTATACCCAGCCCCAGCATCTTTATAACCTCACATCTGAATTGTTTGCAGGAACGGAACTAGAACCTTTCAAAACTTATAAAAATTATTTTAATTTTCATGTCATACAAGTTGTGTCAAATGAAAGTGGTGTAGATATTCCACACGAAAATACTTATGTGGATACAGCATTAAATATTCAGAGGAAGGAAGTTGGGATCTATGACAACCCGACTGATAATGCAGTGGCGGCAAAAGCTATCCTAGCAAGTGGATTGAGCGGTACTGGGTTTACAGCGGATCAAGTTGTAATTTTGGTCAATACTAAATTGGGTGGAGGTACAGCAAGTGGATATATGGGAAAACCTACTGTTACTCAAAGTGGTCAGCCTGGGATGGGAGATACATTTGCTCACGAATTTGGACACTCTATTGGAGGACTTGGCGACCAATATATTTGGAAGGAACTTGCAGTCCAAAATGGGATAGGGGATGGAGAAACTTACGTAGGTGATGAACCTAATGCACCAGATCTCAGCAAGAACTCTAGTGGACCAGATGGTCATAAGTGGGAAAGATGGTGGGGGTATGATGATGGAGTTCTAGGAGCAATTGGAGCATTCGAGGGAGGATATTATCATGAAAAAGGAGTTTATACCCCAACACCCGGTTCTCTGATGGGATCAGCAGGTAATGTCCAAAATAGTAACCAATTTGATGCAATAGGTAAAGAAGCAATGGTGCTTGGTTTTTATAATTATGTGAAGCCTCTAGATGATTATAGTGCCAAGGATTATTCAAAAAAGATTGGGATTAGTGATACGACTGTTCTTGAGGCTGTTTCAGGCGCCTTACTTGGTGACCTTTCGGTCGGAGACATCGAGGGAACCTTTTCCTTGGCAAACCCTATCGATTATCTCACCATTGCTAATAATCAGCTGCGCCTAGCAGAAAATTATTTTATTGATCAGGAATCAAGTAAGGTTTTCACCTATAAGAACAATACCTGGGTCTCTTCTGACTGGAATAATAACATTACAGTAAATTTTAATCCAACCGGGAAAGAGTATCAATTAAGTGAGACCTTTACTTTTACAGTTAAGGATTTAAATGAAACAATTACACTTGGTTATGCCCCTTTATCCAATAATGCCGGGGCTCATGTAGCCAATCTCTCCACGAACTCAGTCCATCTGACTGAAACCAACCTCGGTTATGCTAAGACCCATGATTATTTTGAAGTAGTCAATAATACGCTCAAGCTGAAAGCTGGATATTCTTTTGATGGGAGTGTCATCAAAGATTCAAATAACCAATCAATTCAACTGAGTAGTGTTGATGCTATTACTTTAGGAACTCCTACGAGTGCGTCATCTACCAGTGGTAATGGGAATACCTCCATCACTGCTGCAGATTTAATGACAAACTTTTCTAATAGTTCAAACGCCAATACCATTAAGCTGAGTGCTTCATCAGTGAAAGAAGGTCAGGCTGGAATAAAAATAGGAACTCTTTCCTGTGGGAATCTCAGTGGCACTTTTTCTCTTACAGGATGGACAGATCAATTCGAAATTAAGGGTAATGACCTCTATCTGAATCAAGCCTGGATGTTTGATCACGAATCCTATTCCGTTAATACAGATACTTTAAATTGGGGATATTATTGGGGCTGGAATGACAACGCACTCAAAATTAAATTCACCAGCGATGGTGATGGTTCAGTTGTTCAAAATACCGTAGGCATTAGCATAACAAATGTAACTGAAACGGTTACAGTTACTCCCCAAACAGTTTTTACTAAGGTCTATGGGGCTACTATTGGAGCTATAAGTGCCGATTGGAATACCTTTTCTCACGCTGTGATGGGGTATACAAATAATCACACATATTTCGAATTATCTGAAGAGTTTGACAAGACCATTCCTAAAGGGACTACTACTGGTCTCACAAAATCCCTTTATGGTTCTTCCAATTATTCCACTACTTTTATCAACAATTATGGCTCTGACCTAAAATTAAAATGGATTAATAGAGATGGAGAAATTCAGAGTCCTAGTACTATATGGCAGGGAACAAATAGCGGATGGAATTTAGGTGATAAAGATATTTTTCGCATCGAAGATGCATCTGGTAATTTAATTAGTGAAATCTTTGGTGGAGGTCATCGATATGTAATTGGTTCCGATGGAACTATTCACAAGTATGTGAACAGGGGAAACCAACTAAAGCTTAAAGACAAATACTATTTTGATGGTACATCCATTAAAGATGGTTCCGGAAATTCAACAGCAGTGGCAGACCTTGGTGACATTAAGATTAATGTAAGGGGTGGATTAACTTGGTCCGATTCAACAAACAAAGGTGACACTATTATAACTACTTCTACTCTTGCATCCAGTTTCTTCAACAGTGGTAACATCTCGGATGGTGATCCAATTGTAAATCCTACATCATTAATACTAGATGCTGTTGATGAAAGTTTGTTGACTTTTGAGTGGAAAAAAGATGGTTCAACAATAAGTGGCCAAACTAGTTCGAAGCTTGATGTAAGCAATGCTATTTCCTCTGATGGTACTTATAAAATTACAGCGATAGCTAAGGATGATACTGCACTCGTAAAATTAGATAAATCGTCTATGACCCAAACGGTTGAATGGGTTATCAAGATCGATAGTGCCGATGCCACTGGGCAGACTTATGGCACAGAAGGTAATGATGTCATCTCAACAGGAAGTAAGAATGATATCCTTATCTTAGGTGCTGGGAATGACCAGGTAACTAGTGGGAGTGGTAATGATATCATTACCGTAGGATCAGGCGCCGATGTCACAGATGCTGGTGGAAATAATGACACCATTAATCTCTATCCTGACAGTATATGGACTTCTAAAAACGAAGCCTGGAATATAAACTCCTCCAAAATCATTTTCAATAAGATTCCTATTAAAGGTAAAAATCAATTCCATGATGTGATTAACGGAAACACAGGTTCAGATACGCTTAACTTAACTAAAGATTGTGACGCTTTCTTTCTCCATGATGCCTTTGGTGATTTTAATAGCAGCCTTTCTGTAAGTAACGACGCTTATGGAAAAAAGAATACGGATCGTTTAATATCCATAGAAACTATCAATGGAGGAGCAGGAGATGATGTTATTGATCTCACTTCTCCTAATACTTCTATTACCGACGCTATGGTTCTTAATGGAGAGGCTGGAGACGATGTCATCTGGGCTTCTTCTGGAGCTGATGATTTAAATGGTGGAGATGGGGATGATGTCTTGTTTGGTGGCGCAGGGATTGATAACCTCACGGGGGGTGCAGGGGCTGATACCTTTGAGTTTGAAAATGCTTCGGGAAATGACGTTATCAAGGACTATAATTTATCGCAAGGTGATAAGCTAAAATTTTACCTCCAGAGTGGGGATCCTAACTCAATAGCACTGGCATCTAGTAACACTGTAACTTGGGGTTCTTTATCACTCACCTTCGAAGGGGCCAACTTTACCAGCCTTAGTGACCTCTCTGCTGAGTTTATCACGGTTGAAACCGTAGCATAGCTTGAAAGTTTTTTTTATCATCCAAGGTAAAGAAAAAGCTCCGCGTTTGATCCTAGATTAGATATTGTATTTAGATTTCCAGCAAAATGAATGGGTTGCTTTTAGCTAATTAATTAGATTTTGAAGGTATAATAAGTTATTCTGAAAGGACTCAATTGACTCAAAATCTGAAAAGTTTTTATGTCTTTTTGTTTTAAGTAAATCTATTGCTTTATCCGCAAAATATTCTAACATCTGAATACGCTTTGTATGAAATTTGAAACACCAAGATGGGAGAAATTAATGAGGATTATTTATAAACTTGGCTTGGCAGCAGCCTTGCTAGTGAGTGCTTTATGGTTTGGAGTATCAGCATCCTTTGCTGAAGACTGTCACAGAGGCACTTTAGACGTTGCATACTGTGATCGGAATATGGACCAAGTCGCAGATTTACCATTAGATCCTAAGGACTGGGTTGATCCAAAAACTATAATATTTACCTACACACCAGTCGAAGATCCAGCCGTGTATGCCAATATATGGAAATCATTTGTCGAACACCTTCAGAAACATACTGACAGAAAAGTAGTGTTTTTCCCAGTAGAATCAAATGCTGCTCAATTGGAAGCAATGCGTTCGGGACGCTTACATGTTGCAGGCTTCAATACGGGGTCTAATCCTATAGCAGTGAGCTGTGCTGGTTTCGTACCTTTTGCAATGCATGCTAAAGATGATGGATCTTATGGTTATGAAATGGAAATCATAGTAAAAGCAGATAGCTCAATTCAATCACCTTCCGAAATTAAAGGTAAAACTTTGGCTTTTACATCTCCTACTTCTAATTCTGGATTTAAAGCCCCATCAGCTATTTTAAAAGGCGAATTTGACTTAATTGCAGACAGAGATTTCACACCAACATTTTCTGGTAAGCACGACAATTCAATCCTTGGAGTTTACAATGGCGACTATGAAATAGCTTCAGTAGCAAATTCCGTGCTTCAAAGAATGGAAAGAAGAGGGGTAATTGAAAAAGGAAAGATACGAGCAGTCTATCGATCTCCTACATTCCCAACAACTGGGTACGGGCATGCTCACAACTTACACCCTGAATTAGTAGCAAAAATTAAAACAGCTTTCTTCACCTGGGATTTTGATGATGACCCACTATACAAGAAAGAATTTGCAAAGGCTGATCGCTTCGTTGGGATTCGCCATATGAATGACTGGGCAGTCATAAGGCAAATCGATAAAGCAAATGGCGTTAGCTACGATTGTAAATAGTCTTGTGATCGTTGCAAAATTAGAGCCAGACCCTTTTTGGGTCTGGTTTTATGAAAAGAGCACGACATGTTGAAATTAGAGAATTTAACAAAAAGGTATGATACCGGGGACTTGGCTCTGCAGGGTGTTAGTTTAACTATTCCGGACGGTCAAGTGCTCGCCCTGATAGGTCCTTCAGGTGCTGGAAAATCGACCTTGATAAGATGTGTTAATCGTTTGGTTGAACCGACAGAAGGAGGCGCAATCTTAAATGATGTTAATTTAACCAAGCTATCTTCAAGGGCCCTACGAAAAGCCCGAAGGAAAATGGGAATGATTTTTCAAGAGTATGCGCTAGTCGAACGTTTAACCGTAATGGAAAACGTTCTCTCTGGACGATTAGGCTATGTAGGTTTTTGGCGAAGCTATTTGAGGAAATTTCCCAAACAGGATGTAAAAGAAGCATTTCGTCTGTTAGACAGGGTTGGCCTTTTGGAAATGGCTGATAAACGCGCCGATGAACTTTCGGGAGGGCAAAGACAGAGAGTGGGGATTTGCAGGGCATTAATTCAGAATCCGGACCTTCTTTTGGTAGATGAACCAACGGCTAGTCTTGACCCAAAAACTTCTCGCCAAATTATGAGGCTAATCAATGAACTTTGTGAAGAACGGGGTTTAACAGCCATTATAAACATCCATGATGTTCTACTAGCTCAAATGTTTTCCCAAAGAATAGTAGGTTTAGCTTTAGGTAAAGTAGTATACGACGGTAAACCTGATGGTTTAACACCTGAAGTCCTAACACAGATATATGGAGAAGAGGACTGGTCAGCAACAATTGAAAAAGTTGAAGACGAAGATGAGGATAATTCCCTACAATGAGTGATCTTTCTGGAGCGTCCACATACCCAGTAGTTTGGGATAAACCACCTTTTATAAAAAGAACCTGGCTACGTTGGTCTATCATTATTGGTGGCGGTCTTTACTTAATTGCTGCCCTAGCGAGCATGGATATTAATGTTCAAAGGGTGCTGGAAGGCATACCTAGAGGTCAAAGATTCATAGAATCTTTTTTCCCGCCAAATTTTGCGGATAACCGAGGTGTCGTCTGGGAAGGAATTCTTGAGAGTGTTTGGATGGCTATTATCTCAACGGTAGCGGGCATAGCTTTATCTATACCTATTGGTTTGGGTGCAGCAAGAAACCTAGCACCCTTATGGGTCTATATGCTTTGTAGATTCATTATAGCTGGATCCAGAACATTCCCAGAAATAATATTAGCTATATTTGCTGTAAAGCTTTTTGGTTTTGGACCTTTTGCTGGTTTCATTGCGCTTAGTCTTGGAACTATCGGTTTCTTTGCCAAATTGCTAGCCGAGGATATAGAAAATAGTAGTGAGTCACAGGCCGAAGCTGTAAAAGCTACGGGCGCAAATTGGTTCCAATGGATTAATTATGCCATACAACCTCAGGTGATGCCCAGAATGATCGGGCTTTCTGTATATAGATTGGACATCAATTTTCGTGAATCAGCTGTGGTAGGCATAGTAGGCGGTGGCGGCATTGGGGCCACGCTGAACACAGCATTTTCACGATATGAATTTGATACGGCCGCTGCTATTTTGCTTGTTATCATAGTCATTGTAATGGTTTTAGAGTACGCCTCAAGCATTTTAAGAAAATGGGTGCAGTGATGGTAGTCTCTAAAAAAAATGAAGAGCATATTTGGAAACGGAGAACAAGCAAAGAGCAATGGGTCAATTGGTTTTTTTGGTTGCTAGGAATATCGATTGTCCTTTTTGCCTGGAATATGATTTCCGAAAAAACTATTTGGTTTTTCGTTCAAGACGCTCCTAGGCAAGCTGCTGATATTGGGACTCGCATGGTACCACCAAAATGGTCGTATATGTCACAACTTGTGAAACCAGTTTGGGATACTATCAATATAGCAACTTTGGGAACTATTATTGCCATGATCATTGCTATACCTGTTGCTTTTTGTGCGGCACGAAATACCACGCCACATATTATCATAAGAGTTTTAGCATTGTTTATCATTGTCTCCTCACGGTCTGTAAACTCACTAATTTGGGCTCTTATGTTGGTATTTATACTTGGGCCAGGTGTCTTGGCTGGTACAGTAGCAATAGGTTTAAGATCTATAGGCTTTTGTGCCAAATTAATTTACGAATCCATAGAGGAAATAGACGAGAATCAAGTAGAAGCAGTGAAAGCAACAGGGGCCAGTAACTTACAACAAATGGTATTTGGAATATTACCCCAAGTTTTGCCAACTATTGCGGGGGTTGGAATTTACCGTTGGGATATTAATATTAGAGAATCAACCATATTAGGATTGGTGGGAGCTGGGGGAATTGGGCTTCAATTAAATGGATCAATTAATACATTAGCATGGACCCAAGTATCCACTATATTGATCGTTATCTTGTTGACAGTATTTGTTTCTGAATGGGTCTCCGCTAAAATTCGTGGCGCCATAATTTAATTATGATACGAATCAAATAATTAAACCTGTTGTTTTGGACTAGTCATTTTTCTTGGGATTTCTATTAGACATCTGTAATGCAATCTTAGCCATTTCAGCTGGACATGTTTCTGATTTTTTCTTCCCTTAAAATAAAAGATTTTATGTCAAAAAGATTTTCAAGGAGAAAAACCTAGACCGATATTAAGACGGTTGGCTGGCATAAAAAATGCAGAAAGGATTTCGCTATCTAATTAAATCCTTAGAAATGTGGATAAAGATTATGTTCGAAGAACCCAGTTACAGCGATAAATACAATAATCAAAAAAAATACAATATACATCATGATAATGGCGAAGTTCAACAGGTTGATAAGCGCATTTTTGAATTGATCAAAAAAAATGACAATAGAAAGTTACCAAAGTTTTATGAACTAGCCAATTTTATAAAAACTTATGACAAAAAATTTCTCGAGTTTTATAGCTTTATTTTAATGAATCACCACCTTTCGTCATCTCAATTATTTCAGGATTTATTTGTACTATATGTTTTGAAAGGAAAAAAAAATGGCAGTTTTTTGGAATTTGGTGCCACAAATGGGGTGAGCCTTTCGAATTCTAAGTTGTTAGAAGAGAATTTTGGTTGGAAAGGAGTTCTTGCAGAACCTAGTCCTCCTTGGCATGACCAACTACGAAAAAATAGACCTTCGGCACAAATTATTACGGATTGCATTTTTTCATCTTCTGGAAAAAATCTTGATTTCTTTGTTTCGGATCACGGAGTACTTTCTACTATTCAAGAATATAGAAATTCATCTGGGCACGCAGACAATTTGGATAGAAATAATGGTGGAAATCTAGTAAAAGTTCCGACTATATCTCTAAATGATGTCTTTGTTAAATATTTTGATTCCAAACCTATTGATTATATGTCAGTCGATACGGAAGGAAGTGAATTAACAATACTTAAGAGTTTTGACTTTGAAAAATTTGGCCCTAAGCTCATGACGGTTGAACATTGCGAAATTCCTGATTATCAAGAACAAATCAATGCATTATTGCTAAAAAATGATTACCAGTGTGCTTTTAACGGATACAGTCAATTTGATGGTTGGTATATAAGGAATTCCTAAAAAATAAAGAGTAACACGACAGTTTTGATTTATTAAATTCCATAAACTTAATGAATAATTAGCCATTAGATCTCACAAATATCCTACACTCCTTGATCACAAAAGGATATCAATTAGAATTATTTGGGATTTTCAAATGGTAAAATCATAAAAATAATATTTGAACTATTATATCGTCTTCTATGAGTCACAACATAGTGATTTGTTAAAAAATCAATTAATATATTCTTAAACTGAAAAATAAATGTAATAAGAGGCTTTAAATTATGGCAGAAAGTAACTTAGATAAATATTCCAACCCGGATAACACCCCTCCCTTGACCGAGGCTATGCCGCTCGGACTCCAGCATGTCCTTGCTATGTTTGCATCAAATGTTACCCCTTCAGTAATAATAGCTGGTGCAGCAGGATTAGCTTTCGGGAGTTCTGAGCAAGTGTATCTAATACAAATGGCTATGCTATTTGCTGGAATTGCTACATTATTTCAAACCATTGGTGCAGGTCCAATTGGTGCAAAGTTACCAATTATGCAAGGTACCAGTTTTGCATTTGTTGGCGTTTTAGCTGGAATTTCAGCAACACAAGGACTTGGTGTAGCTTTAACTGCTTGTATAATTGGTGGTGGTTTACACTTTTTGTTAGGGTCAGTAATTCAAAAAATCCGATGGTTGTTTCCTCCTTTGGTCACTGGCTTAGTAATTTTATCAATTGGTCTTTATCTTATTCCGGTCGGAATAAAATATGCCGCTGGTGGTGCTGCGGATTTTCAAATGGCTGCAGAAAGCTTCGGATCCCTTAAACATTGGAGCGTTGCTCTATGCGTCATAATCATAGCTTTAGTTTGCAAATTTTTTGGGAAAGGCGCTATCTCTAACGGGGCTATCCTTATTGGGCTATTAGCGGGTTATGCTCTTGCCTATATTACAGGGATGGTAAGTTTTGGAGCCGTAAGTAAAGCCAGCTGGATAACTTCCTTGCAACCTCTACCTTACGGATTTGAATTCAGCCTAGGAGCTGTTATTGCTGTTACATTAGTTTGTATTGTTTCTGCTATAGAGACTGTGGGTGACACCTCTGCAACCACAAAAGCTGGGGCTGGAAGAACGGCCACTGACAAAGAAATAGCGGGAGCAACGTATGCTGACGGCTTAGGTACTTCGGTAGCTGGAATTTTTGGAGGCTTGCCAAATACTTCCTTTAGCCAAAACGTTGGCATAGTTGGCATGACAGGAATAATGTCACGCCACGTAGTCACAATTGCGGGTTTAATAATGGTTGTATGTGGCCTAATCCCAAAAATAGGCGCTATAATTGCCTCGATGCCTTTGCCTGTACTTGGTGGGGGCGTGATCGTCATGTTTGGAATGGTAGCTTCAGCTGGCATGAATATGCTAACCGAAGTAAACATGAATAGGCGAAATATGGTAATAATCGCCGTTTCATTATCAGTTGGACTTGGTTTAAATCTTGTACCTAGTGCAGTACAATATCTTCCAGGAATAATGAAAACCTTGGCCACCTCTGCTGTTGCTCCAACAGCAGTCATCGCTATATTATTAAATTTGATTTTACCTGAAGACATTTAAAAAAATCCAAGCTAATTAGCCAGACTGAACTACTTTCTGGCTAATTACATTAATCTTCAGAAAAAATAACAATCTTGTACTTTAAGTAGTGGCTCTAAAAAAGAGGAATTTCTTCTTCCGAAGAAATAAGTTCCCACCTCTTATTAAATGTATCTTTAACCTTAATCTAATGAAATGTCCTACCTTTTGTCCTTTCCAAAAAGAACAGTTATACAGACGCACAGACCCATAAGGAGGAAAGACCAAAGCAGCACCTTATAGGTTGTGCTTTCAGATTTTCTTTTATTTTTGGAGGAGGAGGATCAGTAGTTGTCAGTTTTAGGGAACGCTAAAGAACGTTTAGGGGGTGTAAGCTGAAACCTAAAGTCTCTCGTGAAGAGCGTTGTATAGAAAAGTTATGGTTAGCCCTACACACACACCTTACACGTTCCAGTGTATTAATTAGAAATCAGCTGCTACTTCTGATTTGAGAGTTAGGCCAAAGTAGAGTGTCCCTTTATTGCCTCTCTTACAAAAAAACCCTTTTTTATAGTGGTTTAATGTAGGTTGTTTTGCTGTGGAACAGTGATATCTTACAATCAATATTTGGATTCGTTGCTCAGGGTTGCATAGTGGTTTCGAAACAAACTTTCACATTCAAAGCTAGCAGCATTTCGCTTTAAATGATTCACTCTGAGACTACTGCCTACTAACCTACTGATTTCGTCAACCACATCTTCTGGAGCTCGAATAATATCCTCAAAAGATACTGTAAGGCATCTATCGGGGACCTTTAAAGCTAACGTTTCACAAACTCTATTATAAACGTCCAAATATTTTGAAATTTCGTTTGCATCATATGAGTAAAGGTTTTTGCTGTTATACTCAGAAGTAAATATTTCTGGTGAGACATCCCGAAGATCTCTTTTAACAATTATGAAATATGCAGTCGGTAACATATCCATTAGGTAATCAGAATAAAATATGCTCCCAGGATTAGTGGAGGTTACTACCTTATAACCCTGATAAAAAAGCTTGCCTTCACTTTGGGAAAAAAGATTTTCAAAGAGCAATTCACTCGAATCTTTTCCACGACCATCACTTTTTATAAGCTCATTATGTTTGATTGTCTCGTACAGTGTCTTAACATGCGAGCTTGCGCTAAGGATATGTTCTAGCGAAGACTTTCCCGATTTTGATGGGCCCATTATGAACAGTTTCGCTAATCTTTTTCCAGCTAACTCTGGAGGATTCGGCATCCATTTATCTATTCTCATTAAACTGTCAATATTTTTCTTAGCGTCCACTATCATTCTATCTTTACTAACTTCTAATTTTAGTTTATTGGCTTTACAAAATACATTAAACGATTGCTCTATAAATCCCCGATGCTTGAGCAAATTTCCTTGAAAGAAAAAGTATTTTATTTGATATTCTGGTGAATCATCTAGAACATCAAATGCCTTCTCACATAAATTAAGAGCATCCGAATCTAATTGCCCCACAGGTAGTTTGACTAAATTTCGTGCTGCATCCACATAGTCAGGCTTCAATACTATCGCTTGCCTCAAGCTTGCTTTAGCTTCGTCTAATCTTCCTAGTTCTTTGATCGTGTTACCCAGGTTGTTGTGCGCTTCAGCTAAGTCAGGCTTCAATGTTATCGCTTGCCTCAAGCTTGCTTCAGCTTCGTCTAATCTTCCTAGTTTTTTAAGTGTGTTACCCAAGTTGCTGTGGGCTTCGGCATAGTCAGGCTTCAATGCTATCGCTTGCCTCATGCTTGCTTCAGCTTTGTCTAATCTTCCTAGTTCCTTGAGTGTGATACCCAAGTTGCTGTGGGCTTCGGCATAGCCAGATTTCAGCGCTATCGCTTGGTTATAGCTAGCTTCAGCTTTGTCCAATCTGCCCAACTCTTTGAGCGCTTTACCCAAATTGTAGTGGGCTTCAGCATAGTTTGGTTTCAACGCTATCGCTTGGTTATAGCTGGCTTCAGCTTCATCTAATCTGCCCAGCTCTTTGAGCGCTTTACCCAAATTATAGTGGGCTTCGGCAAAGTCAGACTTCAATGCTATTGCTTGTGTATAGCTTGCTTGAGCCTCGTCTAATTTTCCTAGTTCTTTGAGCGTGGTACCCAAGTTGCTGTGGGCTTCGGCATAGCCAGGCTTCACTGCTATCGCTTGCCTCAAGCTTGCTTCTGCCTCTTCTAATCTGCCCATCTCTTTGAGCATGGCGCCCAAGTTGTTATGGGCATCGGAAAAGTCAGGCTTCAACGCTATCGCTTGGTTATAGCTTGCCTCAGCTTCGTCTAGTCTTCCTAGTTCTTGAAGTGTGTTACCCAAGTTGCTGTGCGCTTCGGCAGAGTCAGGCTTTAACGCTATCGCTTGGTTATAGCTTGCCTCAGCTTCGTCTAGTCTTCCTAGTTTTTGAAGCGTGATGCCCAAGTTGTAGTGGGCTTCGGCATAGCCAGATTTCAACGCTATCGCTTGCCTGTAACTTGCCTCAGCTTCATCCAACCTTCCTAGTTCTTGTAGTGCAACACCCAAGTTGCTGTGCGCTTCCGCATGTTGAGGAGCTAATTGCACGGCTCTTTGATTTGCATTTATAGCCTCAGAAATTCTGCCTGTTTGCGCAAGTACAGCTCCAAGAATTTTCCAGCCGTATTCATTTTTGGGGAATTGTTCGGTAATGGATATTGCTAACTTCTCAGCTTCGCCATACTGTCTGTTTTGATAGTGCTGTACAAGTATGCTGAGTTGTTGCTGAGACGGTCTTAAACTATTAGCATTTTCTCTTTTCTTTTTTTTCCTTGCAGACGCCTCCTTACGTTTTTCCACCAATATAAGCCTTGTCTCTTGCTCAGGTAAATTAGGATCTTTTGTTTGATTTGTGGAAGCTAGTTGTGCCTCCAAGGCATTTAATTTCTCTCCAGCCACACCCTGCTCCTTTCCCTGCTCAAGGACTTTCTTAGCATTTTCAAACTGCTTTTCTTTAATAAGAGCATCAATGTAACTTAGCCAAAACTGTTCTATCTTTGGATTAGCTTCGAGGGCAGTTTTAAACAATGGCAACGCCTCCCCAGCCTTATTAACAGAGACTGCTATAAGTCCTAAGTTATGATTTGCATCAGGATGCTTAGGCTGGCTCTGCAATATTGCTTGGTAAACACGCTCGGCTTCCTGCAAATTGCCTGCATTATGTGCAGCAACACCCTGCTGAAGGGCTTGCTCTATGGTTAGTTCCATTAAATTCTCTTAAGCGCTCTTTCGTGTACCCTATAAACCTTATGACTTATAGGCTATAGTATATGATAGTAAGGCTATAATTTACATAATCTTTTAAAAAAGAGGATTCATATGAGCCAGATGTTACCTGAAGTTAAGCTTTATAGAAAAGGAAGTGGAAAAACGAGAAAGTTTAACTGTATAAAACTTGAAGCTGAAACCAGTATATTGAGTCAACATGAGTCACTAGAATTACTGCAAATGAAGTTATGGAATTACCCCGAAATAACAATTATCGAATCTGATCATTACGAACACAACCCCCTAATTGTGAAATTGAAAATAGGTCTTCAAGTATATGACACTGAAAATAGGCTATTGTTTAGAAAACAAGGCTATTTCCTGGAGATCAAATCTAACAAAGTTCAATTATTCTATGAGAAGAGATCAGGTCTTGTTAATGGACTCTCAACTCTGAAACAACTCTTTAAAAAAATGGGTGATGGCTATTACCTAGATAATTTAACAATAAAAGATTGGCCGACTATTGAGCAACGCTCGATATCAAATACTTTCGGATGGTACGCGGGATATGGAAGGTTGGGATTTGATATGCAGTTATGGGGGTTTGAGGAGTGGGTCGAGTATTTAAATATTTGTTCTGACTTCAAGATTAACCAGTTCAACATGTGTATGTATGGATACTGGCCTTTTGAATTTGATGAATTCCCTGAAACAGTTTTAAAAAGCTATCCAGTTAAGGTATGGAACAAGGAGAGTAGAAACTGGATCATGGTGGAGTATCTTCACCCAAATCTTAACGAAGAATTTCTAAGTGAATTAATAGAATACGGACACAAGCTCGGTGTTTCTTTCTTTGCCTATATCGGTTTGAATAGCTACAACGGGGGTTATCCAAGTATATATAAGGAAAAACGTATGAAGCTGCCAAAAGGCAGCAAGTATGTAAACGATTTCGATCGACTGTGTTTGAGTGATGCAGATTCCATTGAATACCTTAAAAAGTCTGTAAGAAGAATTGTTCAGCTGGGTTACGATGGAATTGATTTTGAGGAAAGTGAAGAGGCATTTTGGTACTGTGATTGCAAGAAATGTCATGACAACTATCTGGACAAGACTACTACTCCAGAAGAAGCCAAGAATGTTGCTAACAGTCAGCTATTACACAATTTATATGACGTAATCCGAGATGAAAATCAGAACTGCCAAATTGGTATCAGAGCCTGGCGCCAACCTCCTTTAGAGAAACCAACAAAATTGCTGAAAAAAATGGTGAACAGTGTTCCTGATGATGTTGGTTTATTCTGGGCTCCCGGTTTGTATGTCCCAGAAAGTGAGTTTGAGAAATGGGCCTCCACTTTTGGTAAGAAAAGGATCTGGGGAAGAGATTCTGAAAGTAATGCCGTTTCTTCCTGTTTTGGTCGACTGATAAGGATCTTTCGTTCCAATGGATTAAGGTGTGATGAGGAAACCAATAATCAATTTCTTGAAGAGGACATCCGTCAGCACATGGGTTCTGCTAAATTAGGAGTGAAAGGAATAAACGGCTATATGTTCGAATGGTATGGTTTTTTCATTCACTTGTTTGCCCACGCCTACTACGGCTGGGGAGGGGATAGGAAGGAGAAGGAATTCTATAAATATTCGCTCACAACTGTATTTGGAATAAATCTGGCAGACGACATCCTGTATGTTTTGAAGAATATGTTCACCATCCACGAGAGTCAGTTGAGAATATTTCCGACAGAATTCCCCTTTGCCAGAAACAAGGTGGAAAAAAAAGATATTCCACAAATTGAAAAGGCCAAAATGGATTGGCCTAATATAATGCAGAAGCTTAAAAAAATTAAGAAAGCTGTTGCCGCCAGCACCAAGCTAAAAGTATATGAGCCTCATTTTGAGAAGCTAATTGTGGCTAATCATAGAAATAGGGTGATCTATGACTTGGCGATTGCCTCGGTAAATTATGATAACTCAACATCCGAAAATGAAAGAATTCAGTATCTTAACGAAATGTTTGAACTTAATGAAAAGAATTTTGAAATTGTCAAAAACAACTATTTTGATGTTAATCCCGTGTCAGAAACAGGAACTAAATCCTGTATGATTCCATATCATGAATTAAAAAGAGTCTTAATTAATGAATTGTATCCTGATCAAAGAGACGATAACCCAATTTATCTTGGGGTCGAAGCCCTTGGTTGGCTCTGGCTTTAGTTTTTCTTCCCCCTAACTCACTCTAAGTGATCCTTAGGCGCACCGGGAGGGCAACCTTTAGCTTGTATCCTTCAATTGATACTAAAGCTTCTATAAGCATTCTTTAGGATTTCAATGATAAATGTCCTACCCTTTGTCCTTCCCAAAAAGAACAGATACACAGACACAAAGACCCATAAGGGGGAAAGACCAAAGGAGCCCCTTATAGATTATGCTTTCAGATTTTCTTCCTGTTGTAAAAGTAGGCTAAGTAGTAGTTGCTATAATTAAGAAATATTAAAGAATATGTTGCCTGCATAAGCCTAAATTTCTAAATTGCTTCAAATAAAATCAAGTTAGATCATTATCCTCTAATACAATCCCTCTGTTGGCAAAGATTTTAACAGGAGCCTCGTTTTTAATTTCTCCTTCGATTCCCTGCCAGATTGGTTGACACTTTTTGTATGCCTCTTCATCTTTATATTCAAATATGTATCCTAACCTAAAAGCACCTTCTTTATTCCAAACCCTTAGAACTGTGAAACGCAACATGCCCAGGGACTTGAGTTTTGGCAAGTGTTTTTCCCTATTGCTCGTCCAGTTATTGAAGTTCATTTGCATCTCTGCTTTTGAAGAAAAATCAGCCGTGCTAAAATTAATAAGTTTTGCTTTGGACATCATAAACTCCTTCAAGGTAGTTTTTAGAAACTGTACAAAAATTTTTACAAAAGATTCTATACCAAGTCTCATGAAATTCCAAACTAGTGCTAATCTAACCTCTGAGAAACCAACTCCAAACCATTAGAAACGCCCCTAAACCTTATTGCTTATCTTTTTATTCTTTCAAATCTAATATGAAGAATTTAATTTTCTTTCTCCCAAAATGTCCTGCCGTTTGTCCTGCCCTTTTAGATCACAAAAGGTTAACAATCAGAATTCTTTGGGTTTTTTAAAGAAAGCTGGTGCCGGTGATAGGACTTGAACCTACGACCCCATCATTACGAATGATGTGCTCTACCAGCTGAGCTACACCGGCTCTCCTTCAGTTTAATAAGTTAAATACAGTTTATCCAGAATTTTCGATCTTTCCCGGATCTACAAGGGCTGGTTCAATCATACTCTTGGAAGAACTCACTACACCTTTCGAAAAATTAAACTTTATCAAGATTTCTTCATCGGGATCAAGTTTTTCAAATATAGGCAAATAATCTATATTCTTGATCGCCAACTTCATTGATTTACAAGCCACTCTATGGAGTTGTTCATTTTTCATCTTTGCCAGGGGATCATAAATCCTACGCTGTTCTAAATTATCTATTTCTAAACACCTACTTCTTCCAATAATCATGCCTTCAGAATTAGTTTTTAAAGCCAGTCTTGGATTTATTGTATTTATCTCTGGAATAGCCCAAAAAGCTTTGTAATGCCAATGAGATTCAAACAACTCTGTTAAAGATTTTGGTTCATCCTCTGAAACGGATTCCGCAAATCCATTCGAAAAACATGCAAAAGTTAGAAAAGCGACAGTGACAAATTTTCTAGATGGGGACATATAAAGCAACTGTTTGTTAGAGTTAATATTTTACTTTGTGTTAAGGACTGCATAGCTTTATTATTCAAAAAATTCCACTGAAAATTTAACTTTGCCTCATTTTGATTCTAATTTGTGTTCTAAAAAAAGCCTTATATGCAGCAAGTATTTGAAATTACAGCCCCTTTTTTTTCTCTCATATTTCTGGGTACATTTCTGAGTCATATAAAGTTCTTAGATGAAGAAAAATCTAGTTTCTTGTCAAAATTTGCATTCTATATACTGATGCCAACAATGCTGTTCGCAAATATTGCCAAAACTCCAAATGAAGATGCTTTTGATTTTAGTTTTTTATTCTGCTATGAGGCTGCGACTATTTTATTGATACTTGCTACAGTCTCATTAGGTGCTATTTTTAAAACAAACCTACCAAGAAGTACGATGATAGGTTTGAACATTTCCTATCCCAATTATGGTTACATTGGTATTCCAATGTCTTTGATAGCTTTCGGAACAGATGCCGCATTACCTTTGGCATCAATCTTATTAGCAGACACCGTAATTTTGTTGACCTTTTCATCTTTTTTTATAGCAATTTCTGACCAAAAAAAATCAATTATTGACTTATTCTACAATTTATTAAAGAGAATAATCTCCCAACCTCTATTAATAGCAGTATGTATGGGTATGTTTTTTTCTCAACTTAAGATTGAGATTGCCCCAACAGCAGGTATATTTATTGAAACAGTTTCAGGTGCAGCGGCACCGGTAGCTTTAATTGCCCTAGGAGCTTCAATAACCTTAAAATTCCCAGCAAATCAAAAATTGGAATTAGCAGTAATTTCCATAGGAAAATTGATTTTACATCCATGTTTAATTGTTATGATATTCTTCATATGGCCAACAGATAAAATAGTTTGGATTCAAACCGCTATATTGTGTGCTTCTTTACCTGTCGCGGCCAATGTTTTCGTTCTTGCCGGCTATTATGGATCCTTTAAAAAAGAAAGTGCAAACGCCATAGTGTTGACAACAATACTTTCAACCTTCACCGTACCGGTCACACTGTATTTTATATTTAATCTAAATTAATGAAAAGTAAGGTTTCAAAGATGGAAAACACGAACTTTCTAAACGAACTTTTTAATGTAGAAGACAAAATAGCGCTCGTGACTGGTGGCGGCAGTGGAATTGGAAAAATAATCACCGAGGCTCTCGCTTTTTCAGGATCAAAAGTATATATAACAAGTAGAAAATTGGAGATCATTAAGAATACCTCGGAGGAAATAAATTCCAAGAAACCCAAACACCCTGTAGAGTATTTTTGCAGCGATTTGAGTTCGGAAAGCGGGATAGAAGAACTAGTCAATAGTTTTCAAAAGAAAGAAGAACACTTAAATATCTTGGTTAACAACTCAGGTGTTTCATGGGGTAGTAATTTGGGAGATTTCCCCTACCATGCTTGGGATAGGGTAATGAAAGTAAATGTTACTGGTCTTTTCCATTTAACCCAATCTCTGCTTCCAGTTATCGCTTCTAAAGCCACTATTGAACACCCATCAAGGATTATAAATATTGGGTCTGTGATGGGTACAGCAGCTTTGGGTGATGGTCCCTATTCATACTCTGCATCAAAAGCTGCTGTTCACCACATCACTAAAATTCTAGCAAAAGAACTTGCAAGAAAACAAATTACCGTGAATGCACTAGCTCCTGGACCTTTTTTATCTAAAATGACTGAGTTTGCTTTGGGTAAGACCGAAAATGAACATAGCGTTTCAAAAAATGTACCTATAGGAAGAATAGGAAAACCAAATGATATTAAAAGTTCAATTCTGTATCTCTGTGGTCAGGGTGGAAGCTTTGTAACAGGAGCTATTTTACCTATAGATGGCGGAATTCATGTTGCTACTGGGCCTGAAATCTTTGAATGAATCTTATTTCATTCATTTTTAGCAATATCTGTCCTTTCTTCTCTGGATGTTACCTTTTCCATTTTTTTACCGTTTGAAATTATATCTTCCTTAGCTGACGGGTTGGAAGGGGCTATGGATTCTCCAATAATCATTGGCAAAAGAGCATCACTCTTAGAAAAAATCTTATTTGTTTCAGGCAAGCCCCATATATAACTATCAAAACAATTGCATTGGGGACAAAATGGTTTCCAATCACTTATGTGATTACAAGAGTTACAAAACCAGACCGGAGGTCTTGATGCTGAAAATGCCTTAGACAACCAACCTTGAATGATTTCTTCTGAGGCACCCGATCCTTTTTCAACCGCTGCCATTAGAATAAAGGTTTGGCTGTCGGGTTTTTCATTTACAAGTTTGACTAGAATTCTCCGGGCAGCTGGAAAATCTTCAGCAGCCAAAAAAAGTTCTGCCTTTGTCACTTTTACAACTTTGTTATTACTTAAATTGTTAAAAAGTACTTTAAATCTTTTCAACCTTGCAATTGGTGTTTCATCCGGGAAAAGTTCGGCAAATGATTTAGCTAAATCTGAATGGGGTTCAATCTTCCAACAGGCTCTGAGCAGTTTTTCGGCATTCTTTATTTTACCTGTAATTTGTTCGAGCTCACTTGCAATACAAACTGCTGGAACCAAACCCGGACTTTTTCTTACAGATTCCCGTATCTTTGTTAATGCCGCGTCAGTATTTCCCTCCGATCTTTTTTGGATAGCATCGGCATATAAAATTAAAGCCTCCTGTCTTAATCTAATTTCCTTCGTACTCTTTTCGACATTTTGTTGAGCTATTAATGTTTTTCTTGCTCCAACCCAGTCCTCACCATCACACTGAAGTTTAAAAAGTATACTTAAAGCTTGAAGATTCTTTGGCTTTAATGAGACAGCCTTTTCAGCAAGTCGCAAAGCCATAGAAATATCACCACTTTCAACTTTTGATCGAATTAGACCCTTAATTGCAAACATTCGAGTATCTTTATTTGGCAATAATTTCTTATATATTTTCTCTGCCTTTACTTTATTGCCCAAAGATTCTTCAGCCTGAGCCTCAAGCAGGTTAACTATCTTTTCAAATTCAGGATTAAATCTTGCCTTTGTAGTTTCCAAAAGAACTTTCTTGTTTTCCCCTTCAACTAAGGCCACAACAGCATTATTTAAAGCATTCTGACTTTTTCGATATCTAATTTTTTTGAAAAATCTTAAAAGCGCTGTCTCTTTCCCCATAAGAAAATCTGCCAATGCTACCAATAATCCTAAAGTCCTTAAAATTAGCCAAAAAATAAACCCAAAAAATACCAAAAGAATTGCTGAAATAAGTAGAGAAAGTTTCACTTCCTTTTCATTTATCTCAATGCTTAGAAATCCAGGTGTACTTTCTATATGAACAAAAAAATACGTTAACCCCCCCGCCAGAAGTAATATAAAACCACCTCTAATGAGTGAGAAAATCATCTTTAATCTCTATTGTTTTTCTTCCAGGTATTTATCAAAACTTTTTCTCCAGTCCATCATTACTTCTGACGCCCACGGGGGTAATTGGTTTAATTCTTCAACTACCTGTTCAAAATCTCCACGATTCAGGGCATTTTCAGCACGCGACAGTATAGCATCGACAGATTTTCCTTCTTGGGGGGTCAAGGATCTTTTTACAAAAATTAATTGGAACTTATTTATAACCGAGTTAACAAATCCATCCTGCTTATTATATTTTAAGTCTTCTTTAATGGCCTCATAGGCGTAGTCAGGAAATTGTTTAGTTATTAATGTTAAATCTTTACTACCAAGGTCAGATGTCAACACTTTCGAATTAAACTCTGCTGAAAAATTATTCTTCTTAATATCCTTAATGAAATTCTTTAAATCTGCAATCTCCTTAGTTACGGATTTGGAAAGATTTTCTATACCTATGGTTGCTTCTAATTGCTCCAAAGATGAATCCAGTTCCTTTAGTTTTTTTCGGACCTCAGAACTAAGTTCCTTACTTTCAGTTCGTTTTTCGTCTTTGCGATCAAAAGAGCTCAAGACACTATTTACTTGCTTCTCTATATCTTTCCTAAATGTCTTTATTCCCTTATCCAATATCAAACCAACTTTTCCTTCACTCATTGGCTTAGGAAAAGCATCCAACTCCTCATTAATTTTTTGAATACTTTTCTCTACTGAAACCAGGTTCTCCTTTAATTTATTTTCCAGGTTTTTATTTGATTTTTTAATAATTAAACCCAAACGTCCTTGGCTTATAGGTTCAGGCATACTCTCTATTCTTAGCGATAAGTCATTTATTTTGTTTTCTTGATCCAATACAGTTTGATAAAACCACAGACTTAAGACTATTGAAAATATGACGTTTATCGTCAGCAAAACACTAAGTAAAACAATTAGAGCATTTTTGTATCTCTTAATCATTCCCAAAAAAGAATTATCCGCTCCAGACATTATGACTTCACCCAAATCTTTTTCTTCTCCACTAGCATTTTCCTTAATTTTGGATTGAGATGTTGCCTTATTTTCATCACCTTTTTTTAATTTATTTTCCGTTCCCTTCGAAGTTTTTCTTCTTCCATTAATGGGCCTGTTATTGGTTGTCATAAATATTATCTCCTAAAACAGAACCTAATTAGGCCGAATACTTTTTTCATTAAAGATTAAGTTCAAGATTTGTTTTGTATTTGGTTCAGGTGCGATTCTGATATTATCATTGTCCAGCATATGATTTTTTTTTACTTCTTTGGCAACTCTATCACTAATACAAAAAAACAAGAAGTCCTGTGGGAATTCTTTAACTTCATTACAAAAAACCCTGGCTACACTTGCAGAAAAGAAAACAACCCCTCCCATTTTTTCTTTCCTAATAAAGTTTGTCATTTTCTGACCCAATTTAATTGTTTTTTGCCTATAAACTATCGTTTCCCTCACCTCATAACCAAAATTTTTCAGTGCCATCTTTAGGTCATAGGATACTTCTTTGCCACGCAAATAATGAAGAGTGGCTTCGGTGTCCTTAACTTTTGAACATATTAATTTCACTAAGTTTGAAGCATTCCCAACTTCAGGATAAAAAATTTTTTGGAACCCAATTTTCCTTGCCAAAAAAGCGGTTGTTTCACCGACACAAAATATTGTTTTACCTACCACACTCGAATTATACGGTATACTGTGAATCCCGTACCTTGAAGTGCAAATCAGATAATCAGAATCTAAGTTTTCCTCAAGGTTCTCCTCAAATATTATATCATATAAGGGAGAAAATATAAAAGAATCTTTCACATTTACGTTGGGGTCGAGAGCTGAAAAGGATCGAATGAATTCTTTGTTATCTTGATTTACCCTAGTTAGAATAATTGGTTTTCTAAAAGAAAGTGTCACCAATCTTTTCCTTTAAATCTCTACCAGCCATTTCACCTAATTCTCTTGGTTTTGAGACTGAACCTTTCCAGGATCCGGATATTACCTCTGATCCATCTGGTCTTAAAACCTCGCCTTTAAAAACTATATCGTTTCCTTCCAGTCGAGAACAAGCTCCTATGGGTGTTCGGCAAGAACCATCCAAAACATTTAGAAATGCCCTTTCCACTATCATCTGTAATTCTGTTTCTCTGTGATTAAGTGAGGAAAGAAATGAATACATTTCCTCATCATTTGTCCTCTGTTGAACACCAATGACCCCTTGGGCCACCGCTGGCATCATGATTTCAGGTGAAATTGGGTTAACCATTCCATTCATACCTAACCGTATTAAACCCGCACAGGCTAAAAATGTTGCGTCAGCTATGCCTGACTCCAATTTTTTCAACCTTGTCTGTACATTTCCTCTAAATTCCACCACATTTATGTCAGGTCTTTTATTAAGAAGTTGAGCCCTCCTTCTCAAACTTGAGGAACCAACGACAGCCCCTTTAGGCAGCTCATAAAGGTTCTTATACTTTAAAGATACAAATGAATCCCGAAAATCCTCCCTTTTAAGATATGTTCTTATATCTAGACCTTCTGGAAAGACAGTAGGCATGTCCTTCATGGAATGCACCGCCAAATCTATTTCATAGTTTAAGAGTTGGTTCTCTATTTCTTCCGTAAAAAGACCCTTTCCTCCAATTTCAGTAAGTGGCCTGTCTTGGATCTTATCACCCTTAGTATTTATGGTGACAATTTCTATACAGTCTTCTGATAAATCACTGGCTAGGGCTATTTTTTTTTTAACTTCAACGGCTTGAGCTAAAGCTAAAGGGGATCCTCTAGTGCCTATTTTTAGCTTTTGTATTGTGAAATCTCTTTTTTTTAATTCACTTACCATAGCTAAGGTGATATCTCGATTATAATAAAGATACAAGAACTCCCTTATGAAAAAAAATTCTTCATTGGTATTAGGTGTAGAAAGTAGTTGCGACGACACTGCTGCTTCAATCTTACGTTACACCAGAAATAATACAGGAGATCATTCTGAAATACTTTCTTCAATAGTAATGAATCAAAATAACCTCCACCAAAATTTCAGAGGTGTGGTCCCAGAGATAGCAGCCAGAGCCCATAGCGAAAGACTAGATACTTGCACTGAAATTGCGTTGACAGAGGCGGGAATTATGATTGACGATGTGGATCTAATAAGTGTCACTTCAGGTCCTGGTTTAATTGGAGGTCTCTTATCCGGTATTATGTTTGCTAAAGGATTGGCCCATGGGTTAGGGGTGCCTTTAGTCGGCGTTAATCATTTGGCTGCACACTGCCTTTCCGTAAAGATGGTACATTCCATTGATTTTCCATACTTGACCTTGTTGGCTTCAGGGGGGCATTGCCAATTCTTGATTGTTGAGGATATTGGCATTTTTTCACGACTTGGCGGTACCATAGATGATGCACCTGGTGAATGTTTTGATAAAATAGCTGGGTTCCTGGGACTTGGGTACCCTGGCGGTCCACATATAGAAAACCATGCACGAAATGGCGATGGAAATCGTTTTTCTTTTCCTAAACCAATGATAGAAAGAAAAAACTGCAATTTGTCCTTCTCTGGTATAAAAACTGCTGTCAAAAGAAAAACAGAAGAAATAATAGAGAAAAAAGGTGGGTTGTTTTCCTCAGACATTAATGACATCTGTGCCTCATTTCAAAAATCAGTGCTGGAAGTCTTCAAAAAAAAGTCGACATTAGCCATGGAAATATTTGACAAAAAATATGGTTTTCCTGTGAGCAACTATGCCATCGTTGGAGGAGTGGCAGCCAATAAAGAAATAAATAGTGTCTTGAAGCAAACAGCTTCGGAAAAAAATTTTAACTTCTGGTCGGTTCCTCTAGAATTCTGTACTGACAATGCTGCTATGATTGCTTACTTGGGTTCCAAAAAGTTTTTTTCTGGCGATTACAAAGAAGAGGATCTTATTCCAAAACCTAGGTGGCCGCTAGATTTAAAATCAAAACCTATATTGGGATTTGGCAAAAGAGGAGTTAAAGCTTGAAAATTTCAATTATTGGTGGAGGTGCTTTAGGCTCTGCTTTGGCTTTCAATTATGCCTTTAACCAAAAAAAAGTATGCCTTTGGAATAGAACGACTATCACCACTGAAGAATTTCTCCAACGCCATCAGCCCATCAACAACAACATTCTTGATCATCTTGATACAAAACAATCAATAGCTGAGACAGTTAAGGATTCTGATGCAATATTAATATGTATAAAGGCTCAAGCCGTTTGCAATTTCCTTAGAGAATATTCTTCTTTTCTAATTTCAAAACCGGTTGTTTTCTGCTCAAAGGGCATAGATTCTGAAAACTTGCTGTTACAAACTGAATTTGGAGAAAAAATTCTTAAAAAAACTCCTCTTGCTGTTTTAACAGGACCTGGCTTTGCTTCGGACATTTGCGCTCAAAAGCCTATAGCCCTTACTTTAGCTTGCAAAGATAAAAAAACCAGCAATACTATCCAAGCACTTCTCTCAACTTCTTCCATTAGGCCTTACCTTTCATCGGATATTATAGGTGCTCAGGTGGGGGGGGGCGCTTAAGAATGTCATAGCTATTGCTTGTGGAATTACAGAAGGGAAGGATCTTGGGGTCAGTGCAAGAACAGCCATAATGACACGCGGTTTCACAGAAATAAAAAAAATTGGTTTAGCTTTAGGATGTGAACCTGAAACGCTCATGGGATTGTCCGGTATTGGAGACCTAACCTTAACATGCAATTCTATTCGATCAAGAAATTTTAACTATGGTAAGGAGCTTGCCTTAGAAAGATTAAAAAAAGATAATAACACCATAGAGGGTAAAAGTACTGCCGCCGCCGCATGCCAAATAGCTGATCATTTTGGATTAGATGTCCCAATAATAAGATCAGTTTTTTCTGTCATAAAAGGAACGATAGGAATAGATGATGCCATAACATCTCTGATTTCCAGACCTCTTAAATCAGAGATAGATCATTAGTAACGATAGTGTGATGGTTTGAAGGGGCCGTCTGTACCTACTCCTATATAATCAGCCTGAGATTTATCTAATTTGGTTAAAGTTGCTCCCACTCTTTTCAAATGTAACATGGCAACTTTTTCGTCTAGATGTTTTGGTAATACATATACTGCATTTTTATAATTTTTGTTGTTTTGCCAAAGTTCTATTTGAGCCAAAACCTGATTTGTA
This sequence comes from uncultured Alphaproteobacteria bacterium, assembly GCA_902599445.1. Classification (GTDB taxonomy): domain Bacteria; phylum Pseudomonadota; class Alphaproteobacteria; order Rhodobacterales; family Rhodobacteraceae; genus CACIIZ01. The sequence continues at coordinate 12,011 of CACKFK010000004.1, read as the reverse complement.
AAACTTGCTGACATAACAAAAGATGGGTGGCCAGTAGCATTGCCAAGATTTAAAAGTCTTCCCTCAGAAAGTAAAATTATTTTTTTCCCATCTATCATTTCAATTAAGTCAACCTGATCCTTAAGATTATCCCATTTATGATTTCGTAATGCTGAAACCTGGATTTCATTATCAAAATGACCAATGTTACCTACGATTGCCATATTTTTCATTTTTCTCATGTGATCAATTTTTATGACATCCTTATTACCAGTGGCAGTAATGAAAATATCTGCTTGTTCAACGACTTCATCTAACGTGACAACATCAAAACCATCCATTGATGCTTGTAAAGCACATATAGGATCTACCTCAGTTACCATTACTTTCGCTCCAGCCCCTTTTAAAGAGGCGGCTGATCCCTTGCCAACATCACCGTAACCACAAACTAAAGCAGTCTTGCCGCTTATCATTGTATCAGTTGCCCTTCGAATACCGTCGACAAGTGATTCTCGGCATCCATACTTATTATCAAATTTTGATTTAGTCACACTGTCATTTACGTTTATTGCAGGAAAAGGTAATTCTTTGGATTCCATCATTTGGTAAAGTCTATGAACACCAGTAGTAGTTTCCTCAGACACACCCTTTATAGAGTTTCTTTGCTTTCCAAACCATCCGGGAGATTCTTTCAATCTCAACCTAATCATATTATAAAGATATTCTTCTTCCTCAGAAGACGGTTCTGTTAAAAAATCCATATCACCAGATTCTGCCTTAGCTCCCAAAATAATATACATCGTGGCATCACCACCATCGTCTAATATTAGATTGGCTTGATTATCACCAAAGTGAAAAATCTTGTCGACATATTGCCAATACTCTTCTAACGTCTCTCCCTTTTTTGCATATACTGGGACCCCTTTGGAGGCAATTGCAGCCGCAGCATGATCTTGCGTCGAAAAAATATTGCAGCTGGCCCACCTCACATCGGCACCCAAATCGATTAGAGTTTCAATTAAAACTGCAGTTTGTATAGTCATATGGAGGCACCCTGCTATCCTGGCACCAGCAAGTGGTTTATTTTTTCTAAATTCCTCTCTTAATGACAATAATCCAGGCATTTCAGTTTCAGCGATTAAAATTTCTTTTCTTCCAAAAACTGATAAACTTAAATCCTCGACTACAAAATCACCATCCATTCTAAATCTCCAGTTCACAAATAAAAAAATTAATCTAAGATATTCGTATGAACGTAAACCATAGTAATTAATGATTTTCAAGTTTTTATAATATCAAAAACTCACAACAGGATATGAGCTTAGATTGGAAAATAGAGCTTGGCAAAAAATGCTTTCGGGAAGAAGGTTAGATCTTATCAATCCCTCACCTTTTGACATAGAAATAGAAGATATAGCACATGGCTTGGCTTTTCAGGCTCGGTGGAATGGCCAAACTTTAGGTAATCATACTTTTTCAGTAGCAAATCATTCCATCTTAGTAGAAAAAATGTTCAGCAATGAAAATCCAACTTTGGGGAAAAAATGGCGCCTTGTAGCCCTTTTACATGATTCTCCAGAATATGTGATTGGGGATATGATTTCGCCCGTAAAAGCTTTCATAGGTGATGGTTACGCCAAACTAGAGAAAAGTTTGTTAGAAGTAATACACATTAGATTTGGATTACCTGCTAAACCTCCTGAGGACATAAAAAATAAAATTAAAAAAGCAGACAAAAAAGCTGCATGGGTTGAAGCAACACAAATAGCTGGTTTTACCGAAAGTGAAGCTAATAAGATATTTCTGAAACCCAGTGCATCTTTAATTGATACTACAAAATTAAAGCTAACTGATCCTTTAAAATCAAAAGAAAAGTTTTTAAATGTATATACACAATTGTGTGAAAATTAACTTGTTATAATTTAGAATGGGTGAAAACTTGAATTCCTTAGAGAATAACATAAAAGATACAAATGATAAGAGTTTCGTTAGTGACGTTATAGAAGCTAGTAATAATGTTCCAATAATCGTTGACTTTTGGGCGCCCTGGTGTGGACCATGTAAAAAGTTAACTCCGGAGCTCGAAAAGCATGTTTTAAGCTTCAAAGGAAAAGTTAAGCTAGTAAAGATTAATATTGATGAAAATCAAGGTATTGCAGCACAGTTGCAAATCCAATCAATACCAGCTGTTTATGCCTTTTACCAAGGCAAACCAATTGATGGTTTCATGGGAGCCCAACCAGAATCAAAAATAAAAGAATTTATTGCAGGCGTGATATCCAAAAGTGGTGGAAATGCTAGTAGTGATCTTGATAGCTTAATTGAGGACGCCACGCAAAAACTTGAGGAGGGTTTATTTGATGAAGCTGAAGCAATATACAGGAATGTAATTGGAGATGATAAAAGTCATATTAAGGCTTACGCGGGTTTAATAAGAACTTTGCTTATTAAGGGGAATTTAGCGGAAGCTGAAAAAGCACTTAATTCAGTCCCACCTGACATAAAAAATGAACAAGCTTTTAAACAAATAAAGGCCGAATTTGACCTAGCAAGCAAAATTTCTGATACTAGAAGTATCGAAATTATCCGTTCTGATCTTTTAAATGACCCCGATAATCTTCACTATATATTTGAATTAGCTATAGCTCTAATTTCCACTAAAGAATTTGAAGGTGCCATAATAGAACTCTTGAGAATCTTCGAAGAAAATCCCAATTGGGAAAATGGTAAGGCAAAAGACCAACTCTTACAATTGTTCGAATCTCTAGGGCCGGATAATCCAGTGGTTTTGAAAGGACGCAGAAAGTTATCGTCTATTATTTTTTCATAATTGGTAAAGTCATAAATGATTTACTTAAGTGACACTACGAATTTACCGGAAAGCGTTCCTATATTCCCTCTAGCTGGAGCTCTTCTCCTGCCGAAATCCCGTTTGCCGTTAAACATTTTTGAGCCAAAATATCTTAAGATGTTGGAAGATGTGTTACGAAGTCCGCACCGTCTCATTGGGATGATACAACCCCTGTCAAATGATAACCAAAAAGATCCCAATTTGCTAAAACTTAATAAAGTAGGTTGCGCAGGTCGAGTGGTTAGCTTTACTGAAACCGAAGATGCTAGATATCTGATTACACTAGCCGGGATTTGTAGATTCAATTTTGTTGGAAAAATTGAAACAGTCGATCCTTACTGGACAGGAAAAGTTGATTGGAAATCATATAAAGGAGACAGAAAAACTGGAAAAATCACAACTGATCTAAAGCGTGATGATTTTCTAAAAACCCTTTCCAACTACTTTAATCTAACCAATTTACAAACAGACTGGGAAAGCCTAAAAAAAGCTGAGGATGAGCTACTAATAAATTCCTTGTCAATGCTATGTCCTTTTGATCAAATTGAAAAACAGGCTTTATTAGAGGCAAAGACAATAAAAGAACGTGCGGAAGTTTTACAAACAATTATGGAAATGACTATTAAAGCAGAAAAAAGTTTTGGACCTTTACAATGATATTAGGCATATGAAAATAGAATTCGATAAAAGCCTTCTGAAGATCATAGTCTGTCCGAAAACTCACACTAAATTGGTACTGAATGAAGAAAATTGCGAACTTTTATCCACGGCCGCCGGCTTGGCCTATCCAATAAGAGATGGAATTCCTGTTTTATTAATAGATCAAGCTCGTGAAATCCAGGAAAAATCATGATTGGAAGTTCAATGCTTGAATGCCCTAATTCCTGTAAACACCATGCTAATACCCTTATTATTTGCAAAATCAATTACTTCAGCATCTCTTATAGACCCTCCCGGCTGAATGACTGACTTTATGCCCTTGGATACTGCTTTTTCTAAACTATCAGAAAAGGGGAAAAATGCATCTGAGGCCATAATTCCCCCTACCAACGGTGATGATACTAGCCTCATATCTTCTCTCATTTTTTCCGATTTATCAATGGCGGTCATTGTGCTATCTATCCGACTAGGTTGACCAGAACCGATCCCTACTGTGGCACCATTTTTAACGAAAACTATACCATTAGATTTTACTTGTTTGACTACTTTCCACGCAAAGATAAGGTCTTTTAACTCTTGCCTATTCGGGTGAATATTAGTGACCACCTTCAAATCTTCTGGCTTTATCTCCATTTTATCCCTCTCTTGAAAAAGAATGCCTGGATAAATAGCGCGGAACTCATGATCGTTTGTGACTTTTGATTTCCAATTCTCTCCAATGGATAGAACTCTCAATTTTTGTTTTCGGGAAAGTAACTTCATTGCACCTTCATCAAAGGAAGGCGCTATAATCATTTCAAAAAAAGTTTCCAGTATTTTTTCTGTTTCTTCCGCTAAAACCCTGGAGTTACAAATTATAATCCCACCAAAAGCTGATGTCGGATCACATTGAAGCGCTTTATCAAAAGCCTCCAAAACAGTATCACCACTTGCAACACCACAAGGATTGGTGTGCTTGAATATTCCTATCAAAGGCCTAGAATAATCCTTAAAATTTTGGACAAGACCTAAACCAGAATCAAGATCTAATAAATTATTATATGACAATTTTTTTCCCTGATGCTGAGTGAAACTAACCTCTTTATGATCCTGATTTTTATAAAGAACAGCACGCTGATGGGAGTTTTCTCCATAGGAAAGTTTTATTTGTTTTTTTGACTTAATAAAGGTTTCGGAGTAAAAAAAATCGGCTTTGTTATTTGACATCCACTGAGATACTTGCCAATCATAATTAGATGCGGATTTGAATGCTTCCATAGCATTTTCAAGGCGAAACTGGTCGCTTGTCTTTCCATCATTTTTATCAAGTTGCTCCAATAAATCAGTATACCTTGAAGAATCTGAAATGACCGCAACGTATTCGTGATTCTTTGCTGCTGCTCTTAATAATGTGTTACCACCAATATCAATGTTTTCAATACAAGAACTATGATCCTTTTTTTTTCTCACCATTTCTTCAAATGGATAAAGATCACAAACCACTAGATCGATAGGTTCTATCCTATTTTCTTTCAATTCAGACATATGTTGCAGATTATCTCGCAATGCAAGTATCCCAGCATGAATGTTGGGATGTAAAGTTTTAACTCTTCCTGTTAGCAATTCTGGAAAACCTGTTATTTCCTCCAATTCTACTACACCAATTCCAATTTTTTTTACTGCTCTTGCAGTCCCCCCACTAGCAATTAACGTAATGTTCCAAGATTTAAGACCTAAAACTAATTCTTCCAAACCTTCCTTATTAGACACTGATATGATAGCCGTCTTTATCTTAATAAAACCTTTTTTCATTCTTTGCTTACCTTTGTCCTAAGAAATTTTTTCTCTGGTTATTTTTCTACTATGATTTTGGAGAAAAAACCTCCACGTAACCAACAATTTTTTATTTTTTAATCCTCTTTTCAATACTATCATAAATGCTTTCCTGGATCTTAGGTCTTTTGGGTCCAAATATTTGTAGCTGTGTAAGTTTCCATTACCTATGTCAGTTTCAAAATTCCAAATCTCTTTATTCTTAAGCTGCAAAAGAAAATAATTTGATCCTTCCGATTTCCAAACATCAACATCAGGATGTAGAAAAAATTGTATGTTAAACTCCCCGAAATCACTATCTTCTAAATAAATACTATCGCTGCCCATAATTTCATTGCCAGAAAGAGGTATAGTCAATTTCCTGGAATGAATTATATCCACCTGATCAACATGAATAACTTTTGTACCTTCGAGATAGTTGTTTTCATGATCTCGATAATTCTTTACTTCCTTTATTGTACTTGACCATAGGGATAAATGCTTTGATCCAATTTTAGTAGAAAACCTAACTGAATTATATTCTTCTTTAACTGCCAATATACCGCTACTATGGCCTAGAAAACAATTGAAAGCTGCATTGTTCTGAAATATTGTCCTTTGCCCAGAAGTAAGCTCAAAGGAAAAAGCTGGGCAACAATAATTCTTAGATCTATTTTCTATTTTATTTGTTTTACCATCAAAAATTATTTTAAGGCGACCAGCGGTTACTCTATGGAAACCCATGCAATCTTTCTTCACTGAAAAATTGCTTAGCTTCGCATCAGATAATTCTTTATCTAAGTTCCACGGAAACACTTCTCCCCCACAGCCATTTGCTCTAACTAAATTGCCATTACCTAGTCTTAAGCCTCTCAGGATTGGTGCTATTTGATTTTGGAAACATTTTAATTTTTTCTCAATCTCACCACTAGAAAGTTCTGATGTTGACGAAAACTTTATGAATCTATTTACCAAGAATAAAACTTCTAAAAGTTCATCAGGGTTTCTACTCTTAATTTCCCCATTTTTTTGGAGCAAAAAATTGATATCCTTAACAAATTTTTTTAGAACACGCGTTCTTTTTATGATTGTCTCTCCCAAAACTAGACTAGCGAAAAATATACCAGAGTTTATCCTCAAGCTTGCTAAACCTTTAGGGACAAAAATTTTACACAAAGACAGATATACTACATGAAAATGAATGAATGACATAATCACATATTTGTCAGTAAATATCTTTGATAATTCAAAAAATCTAAAATTTAAACAGATTGCACAAAGTCTTAAACCTGTTGTTTCTGGATCCCACATTTTTCGAGAATATTTTTTCCTGACGAAACCTAATTCATTTGCGAAATACTTTGTTAAATCTCTCGATTTTTGATTGTTGATTCCTGTTAATAAATACAACCAAGAAAAGCTGTTTGGGTTAAGTACCTTTACTGACCGATTCTTATCTTCAAAAAGCTTTCTAGTATCTAATGATGATTCTACTTTTACTAAATATTTGTTAAAAACTCCCAAAATTAACTGATTTCCTAAATCTGATGGATTAGAAATCAAGTTAGTGGGTCTTTTCTCAAAATCAGAAGGTAATTTGCATATTTTATTATATAAGAAAGAAAATAGAAAAAATGCATACAGAATGAAGCTCATAAACTTATCCTTGGTTCTAACTTTTAATCCGAACAAGTTGCACCTTCCCTATCAATAACAAATACCAAAAAGTTAATTTTTATTAGTTTTTCTTTACCAAGATCGCAGCATAAAAACCATCCATTCCACCCAACTCAAACAAATAATCAGGCCTTAGCCTTAGACCTCCTTTCTTATCCACCCATTTTGATTCTAGATTTAGGCTTTTTGCACAAATCACTTTCTGGATCCAACCTGGGTTCATCTTAAGAAATTGCGAAATTTGTTCCTCACCCTCGGCTGGAAATAGTGAGCATGTACAATAGAGAATAATTCCATCTTTTTGTATCCAGCTTTTTGCTAGCTTTAGAGACTCACTTTGAATTTTTAACAAATCTGCCATTCGTTTCACTGGAAATAGATGCGGCATATCCATATTTTTTCTTAACGTTCCAGAGGAAGAGCACGGCGCATCAATCAGAATTATATTGTATTTCTTGTTTGTTTTAAATTCATGTATATCTGACCAAATCACATTGGCTTTCATATTCATTCTAGCTAAATTTTCCTTCAATACCTCTAACCTTTTAAGAGAACCATCTAAACAAGTTACTTTTGCTCCTGCTGATATTAACTGCATTGCTTTTCCGCCAGGCGCAGAAAAGAGGTCTAACACTTCCAAACCAGCTATGTTTCCCAATAGTTTTACCGGTATTGAGGAAGAAATTCCTTGCACCCACCACTTTCCTTCATTGAAACCGTATAAGGTAGAAAGTTTTTTGTTCCGCCCTAGTCTTAGTGCTCCAGTGGGCAACTCAAAAGCATTTAACGATTCTTTCCAAAAATTTGTTTCGTCTTTATACTTAACCGTTATATCTATTGGTTCTCTCATAGACATTATTTCTTCCATTCGACCAATAACAGAATCAGAATAAATCTGACTTAAATATGTTCTTAATGTTCCATTTAAAGTGGGCTTTAACGGATGATTTTGATTTCTTACATTTTGGACTATTTTCCTAGAAACAGCATTGATCAAACCTGAAACATATTTTGTCACAGGATTTATTTTTGATAGTTGGACGGCTGAGTTTACAATTGCATAATCAGGAGATTCATCAATAAATGCTTCTGCAACAACAAGACGAAATATATTTCTCACTTCCAATTTGATGTTCTTCTTTAAGTATAAATTTATGCATTCATCAATACCTGTAAGATGGCCAAAAATAAAATTGGAAACCCTTTCTGCCCTCGCTAAATCGCCTTCTTGATAAGATGTCTGACCAAGAAATTGGTTTTCTAATATCTGTGAAATAGTTTGCTTTTTCTTAAAAACCCCAAACAAAATTTGTAAGCAAAGGTATCTTGTTTTTAAACTATCACTTAGTTTTAACATCTATATACCATTGATTTTTTATGACCGTAATATTAAGATGACCCCATTATAGGTCATTTTTAATACGCTGAAAAATTAATTTAATGGAAAATTCAATCATGAATGTTGGCAATGAAATCAAGAGGCCCTCCGAAGAGATTGGAAAAAAAGCCCTGTTAGAAGCTCTTTCAAGAAACAAAGAAAAAAAGGGTGTTAAGTATCCAAAAGAAATAAATGGTCCTTCTGATCTTGAGCCAACTAGATACGGAGACTGGGAAAGAAAAGGTATAGTTAGTGATTTTTAGAATTTATATTAGTATTTATACTTGAAAAAAAAGTTTTTAAATGTTAATCACACCTTATTAATTAACGACGGGCTTAAGCCCGTTTTTTTGTGCTTGATGGTTAAAAATGGAAAATTTAATAGCGCGCTCTCATGAAGAAAAATCTTTATATAAATATATCCTTCCTATTTTTCAGAAAATTCCATTTGAATTGGTCAGAATAAAAATATTCGGTAACTCTAATTATACCTTACAAATAATGGTAGATCATATGAATAGATCTCTGACCATAGATGATTGTGCAACGGTTTCCCGCATTGTCTCTGATGAGCTAGATAAGCAAGGTTTTGTACAGAAAGAGTATAGGCTGGAAGTGTCATCTCCAGGGTTAAATAGACCATTAACTAGGCTAAAGGATTTTGACAGTTGGAAAGGGCATAAAGTTATTATAAAAGAAAAATCAACTAATTTACAGATGAGTAAATTTGAGGGTATATTGGTTGGGGTGATCAATTCCGAACTTCATGTCGTTCAAAATGATCAAATTCACCAAATTAAAATATGTAATATAGACGAAGCCAAATTGGTGGCTTAACTTGTGAACAGGAAAAAAAAATGACCGAAAACAATCCTTTCAAGAGTGAATTACTTCAGATTGCCGATGCTGTGGCAAGAGAAAAACTTATTGAACCTGATCTCGTTATTGAAGCGATGGAGGAAAGCCTAGCCAAAGCTGCAAGATCAAAGTTTGGAACAGAATATGATATTAGAGCAAAAATTGACGCAAAATCCGGGGAGTTAACCATGGATCGATGTAGAGTGGTTGTTGAAGAGGTTGAAAATCACTTTACAGAAATTAGACTTGATGAAGTTACTGATATGCTACCTGATGCCGAGATTGGAGATGTTGTCAAAGATCCATTACCACCTATGGATTTTGGTCGCATTGCTGCCCAATCCGCAAAACAAACCATAGTTCAAAAGGTTCGTGAAGCTGAGAGGGCACGGCAATATGAAGAGTTCAAAGACAGAGTTGGTCAAATTATTAATGGCCAGGTTAAGAGAATAGAATATGGCAATGTTATTGTGGATGTCGGAAGAGGTGAAGCCGTCTTAAGGAGAGACCAGCTTATAAATCGGGAGACCTTTCGAACTGGGGATAGAGTAAGAGCTTATATTAAGGATGTAAAAACTGAAACTAGAGGACCGCAGGTTTTTCTTTCTAGGACCACACCAGAATTCTTATCTGAGCTATTCAAAATGGAAGTGCCTGAAATATATGATGGGATAATCGAGATAAAAACTGTTGCGAGAGATCCTGGTAGTAGGGCAAAGATTGGTGTTTTATCTCTTGATAGTTCAATCGATCCTGTAGGGGCATGTGTGGGTATGCGTGGCTCAAGGGTTCAGGCCGTAGTGAATGAATTGCAAGGTGAGAAGATAGATATTATTCCCTGGAATGAAGATGCTCCTACATTTTTAGTAAATGCTCTACAACCTGCTGAAGTATCTAAAGTTGTTCTTGATGAAGACTCGAAAAGAATTGAAGTTGTCGTTCCAGATGATCAATTATCACTAGCTATTGGAAGAAGGGGTCAAAATGTCAGACTAGCAAGCCAGTTAACAGAATTTGATATTGACATTATGACTGAAGCAGAAGAATCAGAGCGGCGACAAACAGAATTTACTGAGAGATCAAAACTATTTATGGACACACTTAATGTCGATGAAATGGTGGCTCAGCTACTCGTGTCAGAGGGTTTTTCTACACTCGAGGAGGTAGCGTATGTTGAAAAGAGTGAGATAGAAAGTATCGAAGGCTTCGATGAATCAACCTCTGAAGAACTGCAAGCAAGAGCACAGGAGTGTATAGAGGAGAACAATACTAAAGCATTAAAAAAAGCAAAAGAAATGGGTGTGGACGAAAGTCTAATAGGGTTTGAGGGTTTAAACCCTCAAATGATCCAAGCCCTGGCAGAAGAAAACATCAAGAATCTTGAGGAGTTTGCCAAGTGCGCTGACTGGGAAATTGCTGGTGGTTATACAACTGTTGAGGGTAAAAGAGTTAAAGATGATGGTATTCTAGAAAAATTTGAAATTAGTTTGCAAGAAGCCAGGGTTTTAATCATGGGTGCCAGGCTCAAGATGGGATGGATTACTGACGAAGATTATAAACAAGAGCTTTCTGATGAAGATTCAACAGATTAAAAAGGACACTAATTAAAAATTGTATGGTTTTATTCCGTGATTACTGATGATTATGATAATTTGAGCAAAAAAGAATTTTGTCACATTACAAAAAAGCTTTATCCGAATGAGCTCATGATTAGGTTTGTTTTATCATCTTCTAATGTCCTGACTCTTGATTTGTATAACGAATTTGAGGGAGAGGAGTTTTATGTTCTGGCTTCTAAAAAAGAATTGGAAAAAGTGTGTCGCCACTTCGGTAAAAAGTATGAAATAGCATTCCAGCCAGCCGATTTGGTTCCCAGAATCGATAGTATATTGTTAAAAAGAATAGTTGGATTGGTAAGCTTGGCAAGAAAGGCACGTAAGGTAATAATAGGTTATGAAAAACTCCAGCGTTATTTGTCAGTCAATAAAATTGTGTTGCTTCTACAAGCAAAAGATAGATCAAAAACTAGAAAAAGAGATCTCATGTTGCCAAAACCTCAAAAGGCTAGAATTGATTGTTTAAATAAAGGTGAATTAGGGGCTTCTTTTGGGAAAAATGCCATTACTGCTGTTGGTTTCTTAAAGAGTAGTTTTACTAATCCTTTAATTTTTGATACTTCTCGATTAGAAAGTTTGAGAAAATGTTAAGTAATAGCAGAATAAAAGGTCGCTTAAATAATGAATGACGATGAGAAAAAAAATGCTGGCTCAAAAACGTTAAGCCTTAGGGGATCTGCGGGAGCAGTTAGAATGAATCTTTCTCATGGGAGATCAAAATCTGTCGTTATAGAAACTAAAAAGAAGAAAATCCTAATAACTAACAAGAATAGTTCATCCTCTGGCCAAATTCGGAAGGAAATTAGTACAGAAACTAAAACAAGCAATATCAAACAACAAAATAATAAGAATTATACAGAAGAACAAATAGACAGGCGAAAGAAAGCTATAGAAGCTGCCAGAGAAGAAGAAAATAAAAAGAAAGAGCTTAACAAAAAACTTGAGCAAAAAGAATCCCTGGAGAAAATACCGGTTGCAAGTGAAAATATAAAAGAACAGCAGGTTATCCCTAATTTATTGGAAACTTCTCCACTTGTTGAAGAACAAACCTCAAAGCAAAGAATTAAAGTTGAAAACAAATTTGAACTAAAATCAGATGATGCTTCTTCTGGAAAAAAATTTAAGAAAGATGAAGACTTAAAAGAGGTTCGTCCTAATAAAGGTTACTCTGAGAGAAGGCGGTCTGGTAAGTTAACAATTA